>CAMLFI010000238.1 GCA_946479225.1 uncultured Mucilaginibacter sp.
GTGTAAACGGCATCTTTCTGGGCCTTTGACCATAAGGCCTCGCCATTTACAAAAGCCCTAACAGACGATAACGTACTAACGGCAAACCAAAGGGTACACAGCTCTAATACTATCAGAAACGCCATTGTCCCAACAGTAAAATATAATTTCCGGGCGATTGTTATATCGCGCAGTTTTTTCTTAAAGAATGGCATCATAGGTAAGGCTGCAAAAAATCATCTCATAGTACAACTATAAAATGACAACGTAAGGGCAAATATTAATAGATGCTGGCTTTTTATGCCACGGTTATTTATACGTAATTACCTTTAATAAAGTTTTGACTTAGCGAGATTACCAAAGCCCTTCCAATTTTTTCTGACGACTTTTTTAATAAGAATGCCGACCTTCGCAAAAGAAAATGAAAAATGTCGTCAGAGCCGAATAACAAGATCACGGAAAAGGAAAATCTGCACCCACGCAATAGCCATAGGGCGGGGTATGATTTTAAACAACTTTGCAAAAGCAGCCCGCGGTTAAAAGCGTTTGTATCGTTAAATCAATATAATGATGAAACGATAGATTTTAGTAACCCCGAAGCAGTTATAGCTTTAAACAAAGCATTGTTAAAGCAGTTTTACGGCGTTGCCCATTGGGATATTCCCGAAGGCTACCTTTGCCCACCAATACCCGGGCGGGCCGATTATGTCCATTATTTGGCTGATATATTAGCCGAGCTGAACAACGGCAAAATACCCACAGGCGAAAAAATACAGGTGCTGGATATTGGCATGGGTGCCAACTGTGTTTACCCACTGATTGGCAGCCACGTGTACGACTGGCAATTTGTTGGTACCGATGTTGACCCTGTCGCTATTACTTCGGCAGAAAACATTGTTGCCTTGAATCCGGAGTTTAAGGATAAGATAGAGTTTAGGTTGCAATCCAACAAGTCGCACATATTTGCCGGCATGGTTAAAAAGCACGAGGGTTTTGACCTAACCATGTGTAACCCGCCGTTTCACGCATCCTTGCAAGAGGCACAGATCTCTACCGCCACCAAATGGAAGAAATTGGGTTTTAACAAACAGGCAACAGCGCTAAACTTTGGCGGACAAAAAAACGAGCTTTGGTGTTACGGCGGCGAGGCAGGCTTTATCCGCCGTATGGTTGAGCAAAGCACCGTGGTTGGGCAGCAATGTTTATGGTTCTCCACCCTGGTATCAAAAAAAACCACGCTGCCCATTATTTACAAAGCTTTAAAAAACGTTAACGCGGTTGATGTTAAAACCATTACCATGTCGCACGGGCAAAAAACAAGCCGCATTGTAGCCTGGACATTTTTAACGTCGGCAGAGCAGGTTAACTGGAGAAATAAGTTTTGGAATGATTAGGGGTAAAAAAAGCTAATACTTTTTGAATTTAAATATTTAAAAGAGTTGCGCCCCTTGCATCAAATTGAATAACAAATGGTTTTGGTGTGTCGTGTGCTAATTTTTTGATTTTCTCCCATTGGTTAACGAATGCTGTAACCTTATCCCAATATCTATCCTTGCCTCCGTACGCTTTATATAACACAACGCCTACATCGTGCTGTTTATATAATTCTTTATAATGCTTGAAGTGCTTAAAGTCTTTGTCCTGAGTAATGATTATTGCCTTTTCTTTTCCCGCCACTTCTATAATTTCTTCGTCCAAATAGTTGCTAATACCCAATTGTTTTGTGTGTATTATTTCGGCTTTTCGTGGGGTATGGTGGTTTGATTTCTCTATGGTGCTTAACCCGGCAACTAAATTAACTGGAAAATTTTCATCACAAAGAAACTTCATAGGCCCGTTAAGCTACGTTTCGAAAATAGCCGATAGCATGCTTAACCTGTGAAACTTTTAAATCGTATAACTCTGCAATATGCTCTGTCTTTTCACCTCCTTTATACAAATTATACAATGTTTCAGCTTTAATTGATGTGCCGTTAATTATCGGTTGTCCAAATTGCCTTTGTGGATCAACTACGATAGCTTTTGTGTTTTTTAACGGGAAAAATCGTTGGGCTACTTCGCTATTGCCAAAATCTATTTTATGTAGAAATGGTTCTAAAATTGGTTTGATGTCAAACTGCTGTTTTTGGTCGGCCTTTATTAAATTACCTAATCGTTCATACCACACGTCCTTACCATCAGTCCTTATGCTACGAGCAAATGGGTATGACGTATTTAATTCATTTGCAATTATATTATGGTACTTTTCAATCATTTTTACAGATAAGCCTTTTTCTCGTAAATGAAAAAATGTATAAAACTCAATTAGTGTTTTAAAATTTACAGCTTGGTTATCTGCTTCTCCAAATGTATAATTAGGCCAATATTCTTTCATCCATCTCCTCACCTTAGAATAGGGCAAACCTAATATTTGCGATACATCGGTGGTAAGAAAAATGCCCTCTCCAATTTGAGGTGTAGTTTTTATATTGTCTATTATTTCCATTGGCCTAACAAATATATACTTATAACGTTTATTATGCACCATAAATATACAAAATTACAATTATTTGATTATCAGATATTTGTAATTTCAACGCGGTGCATTGATGTTATCGCCAACAAGCCGTAATTATCAAATGAAAGGATATCCTCACGCATATTTTATTGATACTATCACCAACAAAGACGCGATCTCTAGACAGCCATTGCCTAATCGTTGCGTGGGACGAAGCTTCTTGATTAATGAAATCAGGTATGTTATAGAAAGTTTTTATATTTAACTTTTGATCAACCTAACCAACAATGAGTATAAAAGAATTCTGTAAAAAATACAATGTAAAAGAAGATGATTTTAAGAAGTCTGAACTGACAATTGAATTTTTAACCCAAATTGAAAACGATTATAAAGGTAGAATAGCAACAATGGACGATGTAGCTAATTCTCTTGTTCGCGTACTGCTTAAATTCAATTCGGTTCATTCTGTAAGATATAGAATTAAGGACTCTACTCATCTTGTGAATAAAATTATTAGATATAAGTTATTAAGTGATCCTGTTATTGTAACGCTCGATAACTATTTGAATGAAATAAATGATCTTATAGGGTTGCGTGTAATCCATCTGTTTAAGTCTAACTGGATAGATGTGAATAAAGATATTGAGCACACTTGGAAACTACACTCCAAGATAGCTAATTATCGCACCGGAGATCCAGATGATATTATTAACTTATATAGGGACAATGGCTGCGAACTAAAAGAGAGAGATGCAGGATATAGGTCAGTTCACTATATTATCAGCACTCAAATGACGAGGACGGTTTATAAAGCTGAAATTCAGGTTAGAACAATATTTGAAGAAGGTTGGGGTGAAATTGACCATAAATTAAGATACCCTAATGATTTAGACAATGCTCTTTTGAACGAGTTTTTAAAAATATTGAACCGTTTGGCTGGCAGTGCAGACGAGATGGGGGAGTTTGTGTTGAGATTAAAAGCAGATATGGAATTTAAAGAGGATTTGCAGAGGGAAAAAGATAACGAGCTGAAATTGCTTAGAGAACAGATTGAGAAATCTAAGCTTAACGCGGCGGAGAAGAAATCATTGAATAGTAATGTCGATAAGTTAGAGTCAATTAAAAAAGTCGAAAGAGTTTCCTTCAAAACTTCTAATAATCCAAAGTTGTCGGAAATGATAAAGAAATACAGCGATGATACTTTTATAAAAAAAGGTGTTTTTAAACCAATGACAATTAACGCTTTAAATGAGATATTAAAGGAGCTTGATAAAGACCTTACCAAGGGACAAGATTTAATATAGTGTTCGTTATCTGACGCGAGTATGCCGAATGGCCAGCCGAGTGTGGAGTCCCAATAGCTATCGGGGGCTTCGTACCTGGCAATGGCGAGCGGGGAAGAATGCATTGATCCCACTGCCCCTCTCTTGATCATCCCTTTCCCAACCTCTTCACCATCCTAAACACCGTACCAACAGACAAACCTGTTTGCGCGGCAATGGCCCGTATACTTATGCCCTGATCGTGCAGCCGGGTAACCTTTTCTTCGTTATTGCGTAGTTGCTGCTCTTTGTGGTGCATTAGGTGGGTGGTTTCGTCATCATAGCCGGTAAATTCAAACTGTAAAAAATTGCCGGGCTTAACTATGTTGCAAAGGCAAACGTTGGCCGCCCCATAGTGTTCTTTACCGCTGCGCTGTTTTATTTGCTTAAGGTACCTCATCTGCGGGGTGGTTTGGCTCTCGCCCAGGGCAAAGGCGCTGTCGGCAAAATTGATCAGCATTTTACTGCCTTGCAGGTCGTTGCGGGTTATGGGCCGGGCATTATCGCGCTTGGGTGTATGCGCCAGCACCAATACCGACAGGCCGTACCTGTTTTTAATGGTCTGCAGGTTGCGCATCAGTTTAATTGCGTTTTCGGCAGCGTGGGTACTGCTGCGCAGGCAGGTAATATTGTCTAAAATAAGCGTGCTCGCTTTGGTGGTGATGATGATGTTTTCGAGCGCGTTATACATGTAGTCGGCATAATTTTTAAACTTGTGTTCGCCTTCGGCATCGGGGTTAAGTACAACGCGGTAAAAGTTGCTGTTAAACGTGTAAGGGCTTAGCCGACTGCTGTAACGGCACTCAAACTGCTCGGTGCTCAGTTCAAAATCAAAATACAAAACCTTTTCGGGCGGCAAGTTTGCACCTAATACCGGCACCGGCTCGCCGCTGCTCAAGGCGTTGCCAATCTGCACGGCTAAAATTGATTTGCCTACGTTGGTATCGGCAAACAAAATGCACAACTCTCCCCGGTACCAAAAATCACCAAAAAGTTTATCGGGCGATGAAGCTGTGGGGTTGGGCTTTAGCCAAGCTGCCGCCTGCTTGATGATGAAGGCATCCTTGCTTACGGGCTGCGGTTGGGGTATTTCCCGCTCCAGTTGTTTTTTCTGTTTAGATGTTAAAGCGCCGCGCGCCATGTCGCGTATCAATTCTATTTCTGCCGGTCGTGAGGGGTAGAGTGCTGCGTATCTGTGGTCCATTGTTTATTGTTTTTATGCAAGGTACGCAGTGTTTTTACAGCAAATGGTGACAC
>CAMLFI010000239.1 GCA_946479225.1 uncultured Mucilaginibacter sp.
AAGGTTTAAAAGATGGTTGGGTAACGTATAATAAGGGGGGTTGCAACCATTGTATATTGCAACTGGGAATTGAGAAAATTGCAGAGCATCGTCCATTTTATCAAATAACGCCGTTAACAGATCGTTTAAATTACTGCTCATCACCTATAAACAACATGGGCTGGCACATGACGGTTGAGAAACTGTTAGGTATTCAAACTCCAAAACGTGTGGATTACCTGCGCGTTATTGTGATGGAACTTGCCCGTATAGCCGACCACATTGTTTGTAATGGTGTATTAGGCGTTGATACAGGGGCATTCACAGGTTTCCTTTACATGATGGAGCACCGCGAAGCTATCTATGAGATATATGAAGAAGTTTGCGGCTCACGTTTAACAACCAACATAGGCCGCATAGGCGGTTTTGAACGTAACTTTAATACAAAAGCCTTCATCAAGCTGCGTGCTTTCTTGGTTAACTTCCCTAAAACCCTTAAGGAGTTTGAAGCGCTGTTTACCCGTAACCGCATATTTATGGATCGTACAAAAGGCGTTGCAGCAGTTACTGCCGAAGATGCCTTAAATTACAGCTGGAGCGGGCCCTTATTGCGTGCAGCCGGCGTAGATTATGATGTGCGCGCCATGAACCCCTATTCAAGCTATGAGGACTTTGATTTTGAAGTTCCGGTTGGCGAGAATGGTGACGTGTATGCCCGCTTTTTGGTGCGTAACGAAGAAATGTGGCAAAGCCTTCGCCTGATAGAACAGGCATTGGTAAAGCTGGAAAAAGAGCCAAGTGATATTTTCCATGCCGATGTACCCGAATTTTACCTGCCTCCAAAAGAGGAAGTTTATAATAACATGGAAGCTCTTATCTATCACTTTAAAATAGTGATGGGCGAAATACCAACCCCACATACAGAAGTTTATCATGCTGTTGAAGGCGCTAACGGCGAGTTAGGCTTTTACCTGATAAACGATGGTGGGCGTGCACCTTACAGGCTGCATTTTCGCAGGCCAAGCTTCATCAATTACCAGATGTATGCGCCAATGAGCGCGGGGATGTTGCTTTCAGATGCGATAATTAACATGAGTAGTTTAAACGTTATAGCCGGAGAGTTAGATGCTTAGAGTTGAAAATACCGAGATGGTTCCGGTTGAGTTTTCAACCGCATTAACCGACCAATTTGCTGACATTGTTAGCCGCTATCCGGAAGGAAAACAAAAATCGGCATTATTGCCTATACTACATTTGGTGCAAGCCGAGTTCGGCTGGGTAAGTGCGCCTGCGATGGATAAAGTTGCTGAGTATCTAAAAATACAACCTGTTGAGGTTTATGAGGTGGCAACCTTTTACACCATGTACTTTATGCACCCGCAGGGCAAATATGCATTGGAGGTTTGCCGCACAGGCCCTTGCTGTTTAGTGGGTGCGGAGAAGATAATGGATCATATAGAGCAAAAGCTTGGCGTAAAAGAAGGTGAGGTTACGGCAGACGGCTTGTTTAGCTGGCGAGGTGTGGAGTGTTTGGCAGCTTGTGGCTTTGGCCCGGTTTTACAAATAGGTCCGGAATATACTTTTTATGAAAAGTTGACTAACCAGTCCGTTGATCAATTGATTGAAGATTTAAAAGCTAAGGCGAATAACTAATGGGACGCAAATTACTTTTAGAACATATAAACGTACCCGGCATCAACACTTTTGATGTATACCGCCAAAAAGGTGGTTACAGATCTGTAGAGAAAGCTTTGAAACAGATGTCGCCCGAAGAAGTGGTGGAAGAAGTTAAAAAGTCGGGTTTGCGTGGCCGTGGTGGCGCAGGTTTCCCTACCGGGATGAAGTGGAGTTTTCTGGCTAAACCGGAAGGTGTTGCACGTTACCTGGTTTGTAATGCTGATGAATCTGAGCCCGGTACCTTTAAAGACCGCTATCTGATGACCTACATCCCTCACTTGTTAATTGAGGGAATGATAACAGCCAGCTACGCATTAGGCGCAAAAACATCATACATATATGTTCGCGGCGAAATGATGCCGCAGATCCGTATTCTGGAGAAAGCAATTGCCGAAGCAAAAGCCAATGGCTTTTTGGGTAAAAATATATTAGGTACCGGCTATGATCTGGAGTTGTATGTACAGCCCGGAGGCGGTGCTTACATCTGCGGTGAGGAAACTGCATTGTTAGAATCGTTAGAAGGTAAACGTGGCAATCCGCGCATTAAACCACCGTTCCCTGCAATTGCAGGTTTATACGGTTGCCCTACTGTGGTTAACAACGTTGAGTCTATAGCAGCAGTGGTTCCTATTATTAATGATGGTGGGGAAGAGTATGCTAAATTAGGTATCGGTCGTAGTACAGGTACCAAATTGATCTCAGCTGGTGGTAACTTAGCCAAGCCTGGAGTATACGAAATTGACCTGGGCCTGCCGGTTGAGGAATTTTTATACAGCGACGAATATTGTGGTGGTATTGCCAATGGCAAACGTCTTAAAGCGGTTGTTGCAGGTGGTTCATCTGTACCAATTTTGCCCGCTAATCTTTTTCTGAAGACGGTTAACGGCGAGGGCCGTTTAATGAGCTACGAGTCATTAGCTGATGGTGGTTTTGTGAGTGGTACGATGATGGGGTCGGGCGGTTTCATCGCTTTTGATGAAGACCAATGCATTGTACGCAACACCTGGAACTTCGCGCGCTTTTATCACCATGAAAGCTGCGGACAATGTTCGCCTTGCCGTGAAGGTACCGGCTGGATGGAAAAAGTATTACATCGCCTTGAAATGGGCCATGGCAGCATGAGCGACATGGACCTGTTGGTAGATGTATCAAAGAAAATAGAAGGAAATACAATTTGTCCACTGGGCGACGCAGCAGCTTGGCCGGTGGCCAGTGCTATCCGTCACTTCAGGGATGAGTTTGAATGGCACGTGAGTAATGCAAGCGAAGCAGTAACACGTAATTATGGTATAGCTCATTATGCTGATCCTTTACCTGTTCCTGCTGCACAATAGATAAAGTTGTCACCCTGAGCGATAGCTCAACATGACAAACAGAATATTAAAATTGACTAATATATAACGTCAAAAATGAAGGTTACAATAGACGGAATATCGGTAGAAGTACCAGACGGAACATCCATCCTTAACGCCGCAAGGGTTATAGGGGGCGATATTGTTCCGCCTGCTATGTGCTATTACTCTAAACTGGAAGGTAGCGGTGGTAAGTGCCGTACCTGTTTGGTACAGGTTAGCAAGGGTTCTGATAAAGACCCGCGCCCTATGCCTAAGTTGGTAGCATCATGCCGTACTACGGTAATGGATGGTATGGAAGTAAAGAACATTACATCGCCGGAAGTTATTGAAGCGCGCAAAGGTGTGGTTGAAATGTTATTAATAAACCACCCGCTGGATTGCCCGGTGTGCGACCAGGCAGGTGAATGCCATTTACAAGATCTTGGCTTTGAGCACGGTGCGGTTAAAACCCGTTATGAGTTTGACCGCCGCACTTTTGAAAGAATAGACATTGGCGATAAGATCCAACTGCACATGACGCGTTGTATTTTATGCTATCGCTGTGTGTTTGTTGCTGATCAGATAACTGATCACCGTATCCATGGTATCTTAAACCGTGGCGATCATTCAGAAATATCAACTTACATCCAAGCGGCTGTTGATAATGACTTTTCCGGAAACGTTATTGATGTTTGCCCGGTAGGTGCTTTAACTGATAAAACTTTCCGTTTTAAAAATCGCGTTTGGTTTACCAAACCTGTTGAGGCACATCGCGATTGTGATCATGCTAATTGCAACGGTAAAGTAACCCTGTGGTATAAAGGCGAAGAGGTGCTTCGTGTAACTGCACGTAAAGATCAATGGGGCGAGGTAGAAGAATTTATCTGTAACGAATGCCGTTTTGATAAGAAAAAGACTTCCGACTGGGTAATTGAAGGTCCACGTAAAGTATCGCACAAATCAGTTATCAGCTCTAATCATTACGAAATGAAACCGCTTCCGGTAGTAAAAACCAATCCGGTTTTGCAGGAAGCTAATAAAATACAACTTGAACGGGAGACACGTTTATAATGGAACTAACTGACATCCTAATAAAATTTACGCTGATAGTGATCATCTTCGCTATCAGCCTGGTTGTTGCCATGTACTCTACTTACGCAGAGCGTAAATTGGCTGCCTTCTTTCAGGATAGGGTAGGCCCTAACCGCGCAGGTCCATGGGGTATATTGCAGCCTCTTGCCGATGGTGGTAAGATGTTTTTAAAAGAAGAGATCATCCCAACCAACTCCACAGGGTTCTTGTTTATTGTAGGCCCTTCGCTGGCTATATTTACTGCTTGTATCGCGTCTGCTGTTATTCCATGGGGGCAAAAGCTTACCATTGGTTCAACAGTTATTGATCTGCAGGTTACTGATATCAACGTAGGTATCCTATACATTTTTGGTGTGGTATCATTAGGGGTTTACGGCATTATGATTGGTGGCTGGGCATCAAACAATAAATATTCTTTGTTAGGTGCTATCCGCGCCGCATCACAAAATATCAGCTACGAAATTTCAATGGGCCTTTCTATTATCGCTTTGATAATGGTTACAGGTACTATGAGTTTGGGTGAAATAGCAGGGCAACAACACGGTTTTTGGGCTGATGGCTGGTTTAGCTGGTTTGTGTTTAAACAGCCTTTAGGTTTTTTATTATTTATAGTATGCGCCTTCGCCGAAACTAACCGATCACCTTTTGATTTACCTGAGTGTGAAACTGAGTTGGTTGGTGGTTATCATACCGAGTACTCATCAATGAAACTGGGTTTTTACCTGTTTGCTGAATACATCAACATGTTTATATCATCAGCAGTAATGGCAACGCTTTACTTTGGTGGATATAACTATCCGTTTATGGATTGGGTTGCAGCTAATGCGGGTACCAACGTATCTGTAATTTTGGGTGTGGTATTACTGTTCGGAAAAATATTTGGTTTCATCTTCTTCTTTATGTGGGTACGGTGGACAATACCGCGTTTCCGTTATGACCAGTTGATGGATCTGGGCTGGAAAT
>CAMLFI010000240.1 GCA_946479225.1 uncultured Mucilaginibacter sp.
GTACTACCTGAGTATGCCTTTATAGGCCGCTCCAATGTGGGCAAGTCGTCGCTTATTAATATGCTCGCGGCAAAGAAGGGAATGGCGAAAACTTCGCAAACCCCCGGTAAAACGCAGCTCATTAACCATTTCCTGATCAACGATAACTGGTATATTGTCGATCTCCCCGGTTATGGTTATGCCCGCGTATCTAAAAACAAAAAAGAAGACTGGAACAAGTTTATACGTACTTATTTGGATAAGCGTGAAAGCTTGCAATGCGTTATGGTGCTGATAGATAGCCGGCTTGAGCCGCAGAAGATAGATATTGAGTTCTGCAACTGGTTAGGCGAAAAAGGCTTGTCGTTTGTATTAGTATTTACCAAAGCCGATAAACAATCTGCTGTTAAAACAGACCAGAACGTAGCCAAATTTAAAAAGGCGCTGATGGCTACTTTTGAAGAGGTGCCGCCCTACTTTGTAACCTCATCAGAAACCCAAGATGGGCGCGACAAAGTACTCGCGTTTATTGCCGATACCAACAGGCATTTTGTTGTGCCCCCGCAGCCAACCCAATATACATAGGCTGGTAAAATGTAAATCAACACTTGTTTTTATGAATATAATTGTGCTACCTTGCGCACTTTAAAATAAAAATATAATGCAAGAAGGAACAGTAAAATTTTTCAATGAAACAAAAGGATTTGGTTTTATCACCCCTAACGGTGGTGGTGCAGATGTATTTGTTCATTCAACAGGTCTAATCGATGAAGTTCGTGAAAATGATAAAGTGGAGTTTGAAGTAGAGAACGGCAGAAAAGGCCTAAATGCGGTAAATGTAAAGGTTATTTAATTATAATATTACCATTAAACGTATCACATCCGCCCCAAAAAGGCGGATGTTTTTTTTGCGCCCTATTTTAGTTTACACGCTTGATTCCTAAAGGGATTTATAGACACTTTATAGCAAAAGTGTAGCTTTTTATAAAATTTTTTATTCGTTACGGCGCGAAAAAGGCGGACTTAAGCCTTGGCATTGTTGTTGTGTCGGTATATACAACTACAAAACGAAAAACATTATGAAAGATCAATCAAGAGTTATAGCGGCACTATTAATTGGCGCTGCGGCAGGTGCTGTATTGGGATTGTTATTTGCACCCGATAGCGGAGAAGGAACCAGAGGGTCTATTGGTAATTTAGCTACCGATTTGGCCGGCAAAGCCAGAGACAGAGCCAATGAGTTAAAAGATTATGGCAACAATGCTGTTGACAAGGTAAAATCAAGGTTTAACAGCGCTGCTGATGACCTTTACAATTACAGAGACGGCGTTGAAGGTGATGTGCGTAACAAAGCGAACAATGTTGCAAACGATGTGAGAGATCACGTAGACAATGCAAAATCAAGAGTAAAAAGCACTGCCGACAATGTAAACGATTCTATACAACAAGCGTAAGGCTCCAACCAATAAACAGAAAAAGCGATGGATTTAAAAACCCATCGCTTTTTTTTATGTCCATAACGCCCGAAGGCGCGAGGATATTAAAGTTTACCTATTTCCTGAACTAAATCGATCAGTTTGTTAGAGTACCCCCACTCGTTATCATACCATGATACAACTTTAACAAAGTTGTTGTTCAATGCAATACCTGCTTTAGCATCAAAAATTGATGTGCGTGCATCACCTTTAAAGTCTTCTGATACTACTTCGTCTTCAGTATAACCTAAAATGCCTTTTAAGTCGCCTTCTGAAGCTTCTTTCATAGCGGTTTTTATATCTTCATAAGTAGCAGGTGTTTTAAGGCGTACAACTAAGTCAACTACTGATACGTCTGCAACTGGCACACGGAATGACATGCCTGTTAATTTACCTTTCAACTCAGGTAATACCAAACCTACAGCTTTAGCAGCACCTGTTGATGAAGGGATAATGTTCTGGTAAGCGCCACGGCCACCTCTCCAGTCTTTAGCCGATGGACCGTCAACTGTTTTTTGGGTAGCAGTTACCGCGTGGATGGTGCTCATCAAACCTTCTTCAATACCAAATTTATCATTTAACACCTTTGCAATTGGTGCAAGGCAGTTAGTGGTACATGATGCGTTTGAAACGATAGTTTGATCTGCCCTTAATTGTTTGTGATTAACACCCATAACAAAAGTCGGGGTGTCATCTTTTGCAGGAGCGCTCATTACTACTTTTTTAGCGCCTGCGTCAATATGTTTTTGAGCGGTTTCTATAGTTAAGAATAAACCGGTTGATTCGATAATAACTTCAGCACCTACTTCACCCCATTTAAGGTTAGCGGGGTCTTTTTCGGCAGTTACACGTATAGTTTTACCGTTTACAACCAAATGGCCGCCTTCAACAGCTATAGTGCCCTTAAACTGCCCGTGAGTTGAGTCGTATTTTAACATGTAAGCCATGTAGTCAGGCTCAACAAGGTCATTTATACCAACAACTTCAACATCGGGCCTTTCAATAGCAGCTCTGAAAGCCAGGCGTCCAATCCGGCCGAAACCGTTAATTCCTATTTTCATGATTTTAATTTTTATTTGAATAATACGTTAACAAATTATTTATTGGCTCTTTAATTATACTGGTTATCTGTAACCCCGCCAACGCAGCTTCATCTCGCAAATGATCTTGAAAAGTGAAAGCTACTGAGCCTTCAAAATGCAGTGGTGCCTGCGGATGCTGCTTGTGCAAAGGTAACAAGTATGTATTTATAAGTTTATTAAACCCGGTTTTTATTACATTAGTTAGATATTGATCATGCTGATGCTCTATAAAGAACTCAGCAAATGAGCTAAGATATATTGCAGGTTGTTTTTGACGATAAACTTTCTCCAACAGATTGTTCCGGTCTGCATCGTACTTTACAGTGAACTTTTTCCTTAAATTTTCCGGAAGTGTTTCGTTCATAAAGCCCTTTATCAGTTGTCTGCCCAGCCAATTGCCCGATCCTTCGTCGGCCAAAATATAGCCCAGCCCATAATTATTGGGCTTTACTTTTTTTCCATCAAACCATGCCGCGTTTGATCCGCTTCCGCATATTCCGATTATGCCCGGCGAGTTGCGGCAGCAGGCAATAGCCGCGCCATCAACATCATGCGCAACAGTTATTTTAGCGAATTTAAAGAACGATGTCAGCGCCGAGCTTACTATAGCTTTTAACTCATCAGAAGAAGAACCCGCGCCAAAAAAATATACGCGTTTAACTTCCTCGGCGTGATGTATCAGTTTAATATTTTTATTAAGCAAATTTAATATCTGCTGTTCATCCATAAAATAAGGGTTTACACCGCTGGTTTTAAAAGAGGCAATTGTCTTTCCTCTGTCGGCCAGCCGCCAGTCGGCATGATAAGATCCGCTGTATACAACCGCTATCATTTATATGGATAAAACATCAACCATTTGCAACAGGTCATCCTCCAGTTTAAACTGATGATCTGTTAAGGCTTCAACAAGGGAAGTAGTTTTTATAACGTTAGCCTCAAGTCCAACCATTTCCTGCGTGTGTCCCGCTATCAAGGCGTTAACAGCGGCGTAGCCCAACCTACTACCTAAAACACGGTCAAAACTGCTTGGCGAACCTCCCCTTTGCAGGTGGCCCAAAACAGTAACTTTAATATCGTAATTGGTGATCTGCTGTTTTACTTTTTTAGCCAGGTCATAAATATTACCGCTTTTATCGCCTTCGGCAACAATTACTATACTTGATGATTTTTTGTTAACCTCGCCATTTTTAAGCAATTCTATCAACTCATCAATTGCGGTTGATTTTTCGGGCAGTAAAATACCTTCAGCGCCGCAGGCAATACCTGCCCGCAAAGCAATAGCGCCCGAGTCGCGGCCCATTACCTCGATAAAAAACAAACGATCATGCGAGTCTGCAGTATCACGAATTTTATCAATAGCTTCAATAACTGTGTTAGTGGCCGTGTCAAACCCAAGGGTATAAGTTGAGCCATACAGGTCGTTATCAATTGTACCCGGTATACCCATCACTTTTATGTCCGGATATTCCTGCGAAAATTTAAGCGCGCCGGTAAAAGTTCCGTCTCCACCTATTACAACTAACGCATCAATACCGTGTTCCTTCAAATTATTATAAGCCGTTTGCCTGCCCTCCGGAGTACGAAATTCCATGCAACGTGCGGTCTTTAAAATGGTGCCCCCCAGGTTTAGAATATTACTTACCGAACGGGTTTCCATATCGTACATATCATTCTCTATCAACCCTTTATAGCCCTGCCTTATGCCTACAACACTTATACCGTTGTAAATAGCTGTACGCACTACAGCCCTGATGCACGGGTTCATTCCGGGGGCATCGCCACCGGAAGTAAGTACACCAAGTTTTAAAATTTTTTGCATCGTTTTTACCTCAGTAATAATTTGCACGAATATAAGGTGTGAAAATTACACCATTAAATTTATTTTTATTTATTTTTGGTACCGCTAATTGTTGTGCGTACTTTAAAAACTTTAAATATTACCAGTTTGGAAGATAACACTCATGCCTTTAATTCTATATTTTCTATTGACTGCCTTGTATTTGGATACGATGCCGGCGAACTGAAAATATTACTGATTGAAAGAAACGAAGAGCCCTTTAAGGATTGGTACGCCCTGCCGGGTTACATTGTAAAACAAGAAGAAAGCCTTGATGACGCGGCCGAACGTATCTTATATGAGCTTACCGGCTTGCGCGATCTGCCGATGAAGCAGTTTCATACCTTTGGCGAAGTTGACAGACACCCTAAGGGCCGGGTAATTACCGTTGGTTATTATGCGCTGATACGCATAACCGGACAAAAGGAATTGCGGTCAATTAGTTCAATGGCGCGGAAAGCGTTTTGGCACCCGGTGAAAACTCTGCCTAAACTGGCTTTCGACCACAGCGATATTTTTCATACAGGCTTTGCCAAAATACGCCGTAGGTTAACCCATCAGCCAATAGCGTTTGATCTGTTGCCCGAAAAATTTACCTTAACGCAATTACAAGGACTTTACGAAGCCATACTGGATAAAAAGCTGGATAAACGCAACTTCCGCAAAAA
>CAMLFI010000241.1 GCA_946479225.1 uncultured Mucilaginibacter sp.
AACCAGTTTATAATATTCGCCCTTCAATCCGGTTAATTCATGATGTGTACCCTGCTCAATTATTCGCCCTTTATCCAGCATTATTATATTATCGGCGTTGCTTACAGTGCTTAAACGATGCGCCACTACGACTACTGTCCTACCGGTAAAAAACTCATTAAGGTTATCCATTATTATCCGCTCATTATTCGCATCAAGCGCATTGGTGGCTTCGTCAAAAAACAAATAATCCGGGTTTTTATAAACAGCCCTTGCAATAAGCAGACGCTGCTTTTGCCCTTGACTGATACCATTACCTGCCGAGCCTATTTTGGTTTTAAGCCCAAAGGGCAGTTCATCAATAAAATCGCGGATATTGGCTACTTTAATTGCCTGCTGCAGCTTCTTTGGATCAGGAAACTCGTCCCCAACGGCAATATTATTTTCTATCGTGTCCGAAAATATAAAACCGTCCTGCATAACTGTTCCGCAGGCGCTACGCCAGGCTTTAAAGCTGAAGTTATCAAGGTTGGTTTCACCAATTTTTATCTCACCTTTTTCTGACTGATAAAAGCGCAGCAATAATTTAAGTATAGTAGTTTTTCCGCTGCCGCTCATTCCAACTATTGCGGTGGTTTTGCCTTGGGGTATGGTTAGGTTGATCTCTTCAAGCACGGGATCATTACCCGCGCCCGGATATCTGAAAGTGAGATCGTTAATGGTGATGGTTCTGTTTGCCGGTAACTCATGTATCCAGTCTTTTCCAACAGGCTCCTCGTCTTCCAACTCGTGCACTTCGTTTAAACGCTCCAGGCTTATTTTCGCGTCCTGATAGCTTTGCACAAATCCCAACATTTGATCAATAGGGCTGCTTACCTGCCCAACGATGTATTGTATGGCCATCATGCCGCCAAGGGTTATATCACCATCAATTACGGCCTTAACACTCAAAAACGTTATAAGGATGTTTTTTGCCTGGTTAATTAATGATGAGCCCCCTTGCTGGTATTGCGTAAGCGCCAGGTTTTCAACTTTAAATTTAAACAAGGAGGCTTGTATTCGCTCCCAGCCCCAGCGCTTTTGCTGCTCGCAGTTGTTTAGTTTGATCTCCTGCATGCCGTTTACCAGCTCTACAACGTTGCTTTGGTTGCTGGATGAATTGCTGAACTGTTTATAATTAAGCTCGCGACGGCGTTTTAAAAACAAGGCTATCCATCCTGCATATATTATGGTGCTTATCAGCGAAACCATAAAAATAGTGGCATTATAGTACACCAACACTACCGTAAAAATCACCAGATTAATAACTGAGAACAGTGTATTAAGCGTAGTGCCTGTTAAAAAGCTTTCAATGCGCTGCTGATCGTTCATGCGTTGCATAATATCGCCTGTGGTTTTCGTCTCAAAATAACTTACCGGGAGTTTCATCAGCTTTATCAAAAAGTCGGTAAGTATGGAAAGGTTGACCCGCGTGCTAATGTGCAACAATATCCACGACCGTATAAAATTCATGCTGGTACTGCCTATAAATAGCATTATCTGTGCTATCAATATCAGGTAAACAAAACTAAGATTGCGGGTATTAATGCCGATATCAACAATAGATTGTGTAAGGAAAGGCGTTATAAGCGACAACAACGTGCCCACACCAAGGCCCAAAACCAATTGTGCAAACAGCTTTTTATAGGCATAAAAATATCGCAGGATAGAAAGCCATGATACCTTGCTTTTTTTGTCCTCTTCCTGCTCATAAAATAAGGGCGAGGGGCTTAGTAATAATGAAACGCCATCATATAACTCCTTATGACTATACCAGTTTTTCGTGAAAGTTTTTTCATCCAGTTTGAGCAATCCGGCGGCCGGGTCTGCTATATAATATTTATCATTCCTGATCTTGTACAATACAACAAAATGGTTTTGCCGCCAATGCAGTATGCACGGTAATTCCGCCTGTTTTAATTGCGGAAGGGTGAGTTTAGCACCCGTGGTGCGCATACCCAATTTCTCGGCAGCTTCACTTATAGCCAATAAATTAACCCCTCTTTTATTGATAAAACAAAGTGAGCGTAATTTTTGAATGGAAATATTGCGGCTATAATATTTTGCCACCATGCGCAAGCAGGTGGGGCCGCAGTCCATTTGGTCTTGTTGTTTGTAATGAGGAAATTTCAAATTGCGTTGATTTAATTTTTTTTACCCGTTAAGCTCAATAGCAAGTGTCTCAACAATCAGTATGACATAACAATGTCATACTGATTGTAAGTTTAATTAGCAGGATTCGCAACTAGCGCAACAATATCCGAGTACTGTGCCATAAGCTGACCCATTGCAGGAAGCACTCCCATAATTGTAAGCATACTGAGCTTGTTCACAACTGGATGTGTGGCATACACCGTATCCTGAAATCCATATTATACCTGTAGGGCAGCCACCACCATAGTCTGCACCTACTACCTTCTTCATTTGCTCCTTGGTCAGCATTTCTTTGCCGTCTAATTGTAATTTTAACTTTTTCATAATGTATTATATTGGCGCCTCTATTAGTCGGGTTATGGCTTTTCCCTATCCTTTTTTACCGAAGAAAGGCATCTTCATTGTTGTCGACACAATATTTTGATGAGGTGTTATATAAAACACCTTAGATTCGCTGTAAAACTCCTTAGGAAGTTGCAACTTTTAATAGAGTTATTGTTTGAAATAAGGCATATTCACAATAAAGTTAGTTGTCCTGTATATGAAAACATTTCGAATAGGCTTCCTAGCGCGACCGATTTCAGTTCTGCCGGCGGACTTGAGAATTACTGTTATTTTTTTAGTCGGTGAATTTATATTTAATCGTGATAGCAATATTTTAACACTCTTAACATCGCTAATTGCAGCTTGGAAATACCCTACCGGAACAACAAGTTCGTAATATATCTTACCTTTATTAAAGCCAAGCTATCATTTAATTTATGTGCTATAAATTGATGTTAATGAATCTGTTGCATTGACAATCCAGTTACACATATTCGTTTGTAAGCTCCCAATGCTATAATTGAAGAAGATACCGTCAGATCGATGTTTTTTTTAAGAATTCGGATTCATCAATAAGCTAAGGTTTTGAAGACAGAATATATATGCCCGAAAAGTCCGTATTATCTAACCTAAACAGTTCGTCCATAGTGAATGGCCTAGCATTGGGGTCTGTTATTGCAATGCCGGGACGGGGTGGAGGTCTTTTCACTGCGTCGATGGGCTCTGCATTTAACCTAATATTATACTTGAGCCCTCTTACATCACTTATGGCAGCTTCCAGATAGTTTAATGGAATAGCCAATTCATAAGTATATCTCATCTTTTTATCAAAGCCTGCACCTACCATTATACCCTGAATATTATAAATTGAAAGGGATGGGTCACTAATTTGGGGTATCCCCGTTATATGTATTTCTTTGAAATTCTTCCTTATCTCATTATTTGACGAGGCTATTAGTGACTCAATTTTTGCTCTATTCGCTATCGTATCAGATTTTAGCCCTCTGTAAAGAACAAACTGGCTTCCGCTACCAACTTCCATAGCCTCACTTCTTTTTCGAGAAACAACGGGAAAAGTAAACGATATTTTGTCTGCCGTTTTGATTAAAGGAATGATCGTAAATGTGAGACCTCCCTTAAATATCTTTATATTACCAGTCATGTCGTCCATGCGCGCTGTTAAATAAAGATTTTTGTCATCATTAGACACCGTGTAATATATATGATTGCCATAATTGTAAGCCTGAAACTGGTCATTCCACTCAGTTGCTTTGCCATCAATTTTCATATTAGAAGGCGGTCTTACGCTGGATGTCTGTACTTTAGGTAACTTTTGCCCAAAAGCCAAAGTTATTTGGCTTATTAAAATAATTATCAATGGGAACAAACGCTTGATGTTTTTAGACTTTTTCATAGCTAACTATTTATTTTGAATGACTTAAATTTGAATACCGCGTTAGGCGTTACATAAAGTATTTTATATCTTCGGGTTGATAAGCTTTGGGTAGCCTACGCCCGTTTAAAAATAGGGTAGGCGTTCCGGTAACTTTTGTTAATTTGCACCATGCCCTCTGTTTTTCCAGCGCCTCGGAGTTTATAGGATCACTCGTTTTAGGGTGTACTTGAGCCCAAGCTTCATAACTTTTTTGTTTTTGCTCATACCAATCATCCATTGCCTTTTTTAGCGAAGTATCGTTTTGGCTTTGCTGCATTGCCATCAAATGCAAAACGACGTCCGCATTGCGGTCTGTCTCATTATGGCCGGTAAAAACTACCTGGAGCTTTACATCCTCACGCCCTTTAAGCCACTCCAATGCCTTATGTGCCTTTGCGCAAGGCTGGCAGTAAGGATTTGATACCATGGTTATCACTTTTTCGGCGTTGCGATTGCCAATTATTATTGTGTTATCATCTTCAGGCAAGGCATACTGCGTCTCTTCGTTTAGCATGTGATTAAACAGATCTTTATTGAATTTATACTGACGCAACTGGCTTTTTAAGGGCTTTATTTGTTTTGATAAAAGGAGGTAGGGCTTTATCACTACCCAAGCCAGCACAGGTATGGCCATTCCGGTAATTAAACTCGCTCCGCCGCCCAGCTCTAGTGCCTCAAGTCTGTTTAACAATGAGGGTAAAAAAGCAAAAAACTCAAGCCATAGTAATGCCTGTACCACACAGCACAACCGGCACCATTGTTTAGCTACCTTCCACTGGTGGTAAATAGAATAGAATGTATAAGGTAAGCTAAGCGCACTAAGCAAGGCCAGCATTGACAGAATAGAAGCGTTATTGCTATTGAAAAGCAAAACCAGCCAGGTGCCCGCGAAATAAAAGAGCCCAACTTCGCTCCAGCTTAGTTCATCTGTTATCTTTGCAGCTTTTGAAGACAATACGGCGTTGCAGTTTTTGTTATTATCGCCTCCGCATATTTTTTGTATGAGTGGATTATTGCTATCAATACTTTGTATTAACAGTAAAACAGCGGTAACTAGTCCTGCGGTTTTAAACAGCGTAAGTAAAGCAATTTGCCAATTTAAAGCCG
>CAMLFI010000242.1 GCA_946479225.1 uncultured Mucilaginibacter sp.
AGACTGGTTAAGTTTACCCCGCCTTTAACACCAAATTGAAATTTAGGTAATAACTGTGCAGATGCTGAAAAGCATATTACAGCGCCAAATAATAATGTAGATATGGTCTTTTTCATGATATCGGTTGTTTAAAACTATAAGTAAAAAGCATTTGCTTTTGTTTTAAGCAAAACATTCAGGTATGAAGAAACCAGAACTTACTTTTTAGACGGACAAGAATCACGTACCACCAACTCGGTGGGTAAAACTATGGTTTCAAACCTCGTTACCAAATGTTCGTCCTTTATTAAATGAATAAGCATTCTGGTAGCTTCTTTTCCCATCTCAAAACCCGGTTGCGTTATGCTTGTAAGCGGAGGATTTAAAATATCGGCCAGTATGGTGTTAGTGAAACCGAGTAAAGCTACATCTTCGGGTACTGATTTCTTCATTTCGTGAAGCAGCGATAGCGTAACTGTGGTTATTTTGTCAAAAGCTGAAAAGATAACGTCCGGTGGTTGCTTTAACGCAAATAACTCGTCTAAAGCTTCTTTTAACTTGACCCTGTCACGTCCGGTAGCGAAGCAGTGCTTTATCAGATCCTGATCTACTTTAACACCATTGTCAGCTAATGCCTTTTCATAACCGGCTAAGCGTTCCCGCATAACAGATGTATCATCAGAAGATGTTATATGCGCTATTCTTTTATAACCCAAACTAATCAGATATGCGGTAGAGTCGTAGGCGCTTTTAAAGTTTTCAACTGTAACCTTGTGGGTATCCATATCATCGGTTACACGGTCAAAAAATATAATAGGCAAGCCCTGTTGCTGCAGCTTTTTAAGGTGTTCTATATTTTGCGTTTCTGTTGAGATAGCAACAAGCATTCCATCAACCGATCTGTGTGCCAGGTGATTAACGTTTTGTACCTCCAACTCATGCGACTCATGCGTCTGGGTGATAATAATGTTGTAACCCTCGGCATATGCAACTGATTCTATGCCGTTTATTATCTGTGAAAAGAAAGGATTATCAACAGAAGCTACCACTACTCCAATAGAGTTGCTATGGCCTTGTTTAAGACTTTGAGCAATTAAATTGGGGCGATAATTATTTTGCTTAGCGTAGTCGTTAACCAATTGCTTGGTTTTCTCACTGATCTCGTAGCTATCGCTAAGCGCTTTGGAAACCGTTGACGCAGAAAGATTTAATGCTTTCGCAATATCATTCATTGTTAACGCTTTGTAACTACTCATAAATCTGTGTTGTTAAAACTATATACAAATATATAATACTAATATTTAATCCAAGTCAACCTGTTTCATCTTCGGTACCAGGAAATGCATAATGCACCAGGCTAATAAATAGGCCGATCCGCATACAAAAAACATGATGTAATATGCGGTTTCTATTTGATCAATTGCACGATAATGCATAAACATTTTTTTCTGCACCAACCACGACAATAATACGCTACCCGCAGAGCCGAACATCCCGCCAATGCCGGTAATTGAACCAACCACCTTTTTGGGGAACATGTCTGACACCGTTGTAAATATATTTGCGCTCCAGGCCTGGTGGGCAGATGTTGCCAAACCAATTATTAAAACAGCCAGCCACATATTTATGCTGCCCAACAATTGAGCGAAAACAATAGGGATAACAGCTATGGCGTATATAAGCATAGATGTTTTACGCGCCTTAAACGCGGGCCAATTATTCTCAATAAGCTTTTTTGGAAGATAACCACCAAACACGCTGCCAAAGGTTGATATAGTGTAAACCAATGCAACAGGCAAAGCTATTTGTGTTCCCTTTAAACCGTATTGGCTCTCTAAAAAATCGGGTAACCAGAAAAGATAGAACCACCATACAGGATCAGTTAAAAACTTACCTACAGAGAAAGCCCAGGTTTGCTTGTACTTAAGCAACTGAAACCATGAAACTTTGGTATGTTCCTTTAATTTATCGGCTTTATCTTTCTCGTCCATATCACTGTTGATATAGTCTAATTCAGCCTGCGTCACCCGTTTTTGCCTGGTCGGGATCTCATAAAATATCAACCATAATACCAGCCATATAATCCCCACAGAACCGGTAATAATAAACGCCCATTTCCATCCCCAGGCTACGGCAATAAACGGAACGGTTAGAGGCGCTACAATAGCACCAATGTTAGCGCCCGAATTAAATATACCGGTTGCAAATGCCCGTTCTTTTTTTGGAAACCACTCCGCAGTTGTCTTTACCGCTGCCGGGAAATTCCCCGATTCGCTTAACCCCAGTGCTGAACGCACTACAGCAAAGCCCAGGGTGCTGTTGGCAAACGCATGGCAAACTGCCGAAACGCTCCATAAAAAGGTGGCCCAAAAGTAGCCCATCTTTGTGCCTAACTTATCTATCAATCTTCCGGAAAGTAACAAACCGAGTGCATAAGAAACCTTAAACGCGATCTCGATATTGGCATAATCGCCGTCGTCCCAGCTAAACTCTTTGGTAAGGTCTGATTTCAACAAGCTGATTACCGCCCTGTCAAGATAATTAACAGTAGTAGCAAAAAAGAGAAGCGCACAAATCGTCCAGCGATAGTTACCTGTTTTTGTTTGGTTCATTTTGGTTAAATAACAACGCCTTATGGGGCGCAATATATAATTTAAATACTATTGGCAATTAAACGCCTCCAAATATGGAGAATCCCCCGTCAACACAAACCATTGAGCCGGTTACAAATTTCGACGCATCGCTTAACAGCCAAACCAATGCCCCTATCAATTCATCCGGATGGCCAAAGCGGTTAAATGGTGTTTGCCTGATCGCTTTTTCGCCTCTTTCTGTATATCCTCCTTCGGGTTTTGTAAGCAAATTGCGGTTTTGCTCCGTCAGAAAAAATCCTGGGGCAATGGCATTCATCCTGATGGCATCGCCGTATCTGTTGGCCAACTCCACTGCATACCATTGGTTGTAACAATCAACTGCTGCTTTGCCCATGTTGTATCCTAAAACACGGGTAGTAGCACGCTTTGAGTTCATTGATGATATATTAACAATGCTCCCCTTCCCGGCGGTATCGTGTATCGCTTTTCCAAAAACCTGCGTCGGCAATATGGTACCCCATAGGTTCAGTTCCATTGCCTTTTTCATACCTGCTACATTCATCCCAAACAGGTCCTGATCGGGCATTAAAACCCCTTCGGGTATATTGCCCCCTGCACCGTTTACCAAACCATCAACTTTGCCGAAAGCCGCAATTACTTTGTCTTTCGCGGCTATTAAATCGGCTTCATCCAATGCGTCAGCAACCAGCGCAATAGCTTTGCCGCCGTTTTTGTTTATGGCATCCGCACGTTCTTCAGCTACAGCGGCATTTCTGCCTAAAATGCCAACAGCGCCGCCTGCCTCTACTATACCATTTACAAAGGAGTTACCTAATATTCCGGTTCCACCTGTTACAATAATTACCTTCCCGGCTAATGAGAATTTATCTTCCATTAATATTTCGCGTTTATAAATTTAGCAATACAATCCGCTTAAACACCATCGGCTGGGTAAAAAATAAACAGGCTGCATGGGTTTACAATTGGCAATTTTACAATTACTTACCATAATTAAAAAGCATACAGGGGCTTAATTTTTACGAAATCGAAATAGGCAAAAAGGTTTGTTCTGTGTTAGTATAGCATAATTTTTACCCGGGCACTTCCCTATTTTAAACTAATACTCGTATTATTGGTCTATCAATCCAATTATTTCACTTTAAAGTGAACCTTACAATAGAATTTTAAACATGAGAAGAACGATCATCTACAAACTGGTTTGCCTTATTATTTTAGGTATAGCCGCGAACACAGCATTTTCGCAAACTAAATGGACAGAAAAGACCGCGAAAGCATGGGCCGATAAAGGAGAATGGCGTAATGGCTTTAAACCAAAACTTTCACCAAGTGTGGATCTTGTTCAGTTTGCCGCTCAATACCATGCAAACAAGCCCTTGTGGGACAGCGTTTTTACTTATTTAGCTACTACCAATCTGCAAGAGCTACCCAACGGTACCAAACCGGTAAGCGGAACAAATGCTTACGGTATTACAACTAATGGCCCTTTAAAAACTTTTGAAGTGAGTAGATGGGAAGTACACGAAAAATATATCGACCTGCAATTGGTTATAAGCGGCAAAGAGAAAATGGGTATGATGAAACCGCCGGCAGATGCCAAATGGGCAACACCGTTTAACGCGGGAACTGATATTGGTTTTTATGAAAGCTCATTGCCTGGTGAGTACTTTGAAGGCGATCCGGACACCCTGTTAATATTTTTCCCTAAAACATCACATCGCCCGGCTATTAAAACCGACGACGGACCTGATAGAGATAAAAAGATAGTGGTAAAAGTAAAAGCCGCTCAGTTATAATAGCAAAGCATTACGTAAAATAGCAAAGGGCGTCCCAATGGATGCCCTTTGCTATTTTATACCCGTTCGCATTCGGCAAGCTCTTTTACAATTACTATATTGCCATTGATAAATTTGCATTTTATTTATGCTTGAGCAATACGACCTGAATAATTTGATGGTGCTTGATATTGAGACTGTTCCGCAATACAGTACCTACGCCGATGTACCCGACAATTTAAAAATCCTGTGGGATAAGAAAACGCTGTACAACAGAAAAGAGGAAACCGCCGAGAACTTTTATAAAAGCGCGGGCATCTGGGCCGAGTTTGGTAAAATAATATGCATTTCTGTAGGCATTTTTACCGGGGGCAAAAACACCGGCTTACGCATAAAATCTTTTGCCGGTGATGATGAACGCGAAGTGCTTATCAGCTTCACAAAAATGCTTAAGGGCCAGCCTAACACGCTTGTTTTATGTGCCCATAACGGCAAGGAGTTTGATTTTCCGTACCTGTGTCGCCGTATGCTGATACATGGCCTTATGCTACCATCGCAGTTAGAGATAGCGGGCAAAAAGCCATGGGAAATAAATCACCTGGATACAATGGAGCTTTGGAAGTTTGGCGATTATAAAAGCTATACTTCACTTAACCTG
>CAMLFI010000243.1 GCA_946479225.1 uncultured Mucilaginibacter sp.
CACAATTTACTTATCCTATTAATTTTAAACGTCCGATTAACATTGATCTTTCAAAGCAATAATTATTACTTTTATTTAACTAATTAGCTTTTATAAACGAAGGTTAACTACTAGCACATGAAAAAGATAACTCTTACTTTAATTGCTATGGTTTTCGCATTAAGCGCGTGGTCGCAGCAAGCTTCTTCATCCAATACCGGTGTTACCCTTGCATTGAATGATGCCGATGTTATGCCGCAGTTTGAGGGTGGCATGGAAAAGTTTTACAAACGTTTAAAACGCATCCCCTATACTTATTGGGATAGAATGAACCTGCGCAAAGGGAAGGTATATCTGTTAATGGCTATTGAAAGCGATGGCCGCTTAAGTGACCTGAAAGTAGTGCGCGGCTTATCTGTGATTCAGGATAAAGAAATACTACGTGTCGCCAAAAAACTCGACCGCTGGAAACCCGCAACAAAAAACGGCATACCGGTACGTATTGTGTGTTCAGTGCCTATCAACTTTGAGTTGCTGGAGTATGTTGACCCGGATAATAATTTCAATATTCTTTAAACAAAAAAGGCCCTTATCAAATTGATAAGGGCCTTTAATATTTTATCGCCGTTGTAATTACTCAGCAGCGGCTTCTTCAGCAGGTGCAGCAGTTTCTGCCTCTTCAGCTTTCTTTTTTGCCGGTGCTTTCTTTGCTTTTGGAGCTTCTTCAGCTACCGGTGCTTCTACTTCAACTGCTTTAGTTTCAACTTTCGCAGCTGCTTTAGGAGCAGCATCTTCTAAAACTGGTGCAGTTTCAAAAGGGATAACAGAAACGTATGAACGGTTGTCTGCTTTCTTTTTGAAAATTACCTCACCATGCACTAAAGCAAATAAGGTATGATCTTTACCGATACCTACGTTAAGGCCCGGATTGTGTTTGGTACCACGCTGACGAACGATGATGTTACCGGCAATTGCAGGCTGACCACCAAATATCTTGATACCTAAGCGTTTGCTATGCGACTCACGGCCGTTTCTTGAACTACCGGCTCCTTTTTTGTGTGCCATTTCTAAATATCTTTATGACCTGTTAACAGATCTGTGTTAAACTTAAATTATAATGTGATACCAGTGATCTCTATCTTGGTAAATTGCTGACGGTGACCGTTTTTCTTTTTGTAACCTTTTCTTCTTTTCTTTTTGAAGATAATTACTTTATCACCTTTTAAATGAGACAAGATCTTAGCTGATACTTTAGCGCCACTCAAATCAGAACCTAATTTGAATTTACCTTCGTTTTCTGCTAACAACACACTGTCAAATTCAATACTAGCGCCCTCATCACCTTGTAATCTGTGTACAAAGATCTGCTGGTCTTTAGCAACTTTAAATTGCTGTCCGGCTATACTTACTATTGCGTACATGGTTTGTTAATTATTGTTTTAAAATTCGAGGTGCAAATATAGAAATAAGTATTTCAATAAACAACCCTAATTTACTTTTTCTGCCTTGCTTCGGCCTGGGCCATTACCAGTTCAACTTCCTTTATCATTTTCTCGTTGGCGTCTATCAACTTAGGGTCGCCATCGTAGTTTTTATCAAAAGTTACGCGTTTGCTTTTGCGCTTGTATTTAAACTCTATGGTATAGCGTAAGGGTTGCCTGCCCGTTTTAACGCTATCTCCTGTTTCTTTAACCGGGAAATCCCAAAATCCCAGCATGGCAGCTTTGCGGTGCAGATAAAGCAGATCGTCTTTACTCAATCTAAGCTGTGTTTTAACAACCGAGTCGCGGTCGTTTACATATTGATATTCGCCGGTTTTAGAATTATAGCTGTTCAGCATGCTATTTCTCGGCCCAAACTGGTAAGAGAAGGACTCAAACTCGGTAAATTTATATGGCGCATTCTTTATCATCATGCTATAGTAATACACGCAGTATATTACAAACGGCAGGATAATACATAGAGCGAGGAATATTCTTTTTGTCTTAGATAATTGAATCATGCGGTGGCAATTATTGAATTACTGATTTATTGAATTATTGATTTGTTTTTGAATTATTGATTTTTTTCAATTCTTCATTTACCAGAAACTGTTTTCCTGGATGCGGCTGCAATTTTAAGTATTTGATTTGCTTCATCTGTCAAATGAATCAAATTTTCTTTTTTCACAACCTCCGCTTCAACCAATACCTCCATCCAAAAGACAGATTCATCGGCTTCCTCAACTACTGTTGACAGTTTGGAATGAAACTCAGCCTTTGATCTCGCCCGGCAAGCGGCTCTGTAATTAGCGCCAACAGAGGACGAAGATCGTAATAATTGTCGTCCGATAATTTTAGCCTCTTCCGTTTTGGGCAGCGTTCTATAAAATCTTATGTTATCAACCACAAATTTCTTAGTTCTGCTTTTAAAGGCTTCAGCAAAATCTATCCTTTCAGTATCCATTTTTACAGGTTTAGGTTATATAAACTTAACTCATTCAAAACTCAATAATTAACCTCAAATCAATAACTCGATAATTCAGTAATTCAATAATTAGCTTCAATCAGTAATTCAGTAACTCAATAATTCAATAATTACTCCTCCAACTCCCCTTCCCACTTACTTACCACTGCTGTTGCCATGGCATTACCCAACACGTTTGTTGCCGAGCGGCCCATATCTAACAACGGATCAATACCAATTAATAAAGCCAATCCCGCTTCAGGGATATTGAACATGGCAATGGTGCCTGCTATTACCACTAAAGAGGCCCGTGGCACGCCTGCTATACCTTTACTGGTCAACATCAGCACCAATAGCATGGATAGTTGCTGCGCGAATGAAAGGTGGATATTATAGGCTTGCGCCAGGAATATGGAGGCAAACGTCATATACATCATTGAGCCATCCAAATTGAAGGAATAGCCCAGCGGCAAAACAAAACTGGCTATCCTGTTACTACAACCAAAGCGTTCTAATTCTATCAGTAATTTGGGGTAGGCTGCCTCGCTGGTTGATGTGCCGAAAGCTATCAGCATGGCATCTTTTATTTTACTTACCAGCGTAAACACGCGCGTTTTTAGTACCACAAATCCGGCTAAAATTATCACCAGCCATAATATCAGCAACGAAAAATAAAACTCGCCTATAAATACCGCATAGGTTGAAATAATGCCCAGGCCCTGTTTGGCCACAATAGCCGTTATCGCGCCAAATACGGCAAGCGGGGCAAGACCCATTACAGATGTGGTGATCTTCATTATAACATGCGCTATGGCATCCATCGCCTTTATAACAATCTCGCCTTTCTCGCCTATTGATGCGGTGGCAACACCAAAAAACAAAGCGAATACTACGATCTGCAATATCTCGTTAGTCACCATTGCTTCAAAAAAGCTTTTTGGGACCACATGGGTCACAAAGTCTTTTAATGAAAGCGCTGTTTTTTGTATACCTGTGCTCAGGTTGTTGTCCGGCAGCATAATGTGCATGTTGCCTCCGGGATTAAAAAAGTTAATTAAAACCATTCCGAGTAATAATGACACCAGCGTAGCGCTGATAAACCATAGCAAGGTTTTGCCGCCAATGCGCCCTACAGCCTTAATATCGCCCACTTTAGCAACCCCTACAACCAATGTAGTAAACACCAACGGCGCCACTATCATTTTTATCAGGCGCAGAAAAATATCGCTTAAAATGGTAAAATACTCTACCTTGCTTTCGCGTAATTGGTTGTTTTCTATACGGATCTTGCTTTGTTCAACACGTTCGGCTTTTAGCTGGCTATACGCCGCGGTGGTTGTATCGGTAGATGCCGCAAGTTGAGTGTTAACAGTTTTGATAGCCGTTTCGGCGGCACTAATTTTGTTGTTGTAGGTACTTAAAACCTGGGTATTATAAATATAGCCAACCGCAATACCGGCTATCAGCGCTATAAAAATATATAGGGTGAGTTTATTTTTTTTCATAATTTAAATGCATCAGTTAATGGGGCGTAGTACCTGCGCTAAAATTAAATAAATTAATCACATAAATGAGTACAAGTACTTACGGCTTACAGGATATAAAAAAAGAATTGCAGCATTTATCGGCCTTGCAATTAACCGACCTGTGCCTGCGGCTTGCCCGACATAAGAAAGAGAATAAAGAGCTGATGGCCTATATGCTCTTCGAGGCCAATAACCAGCCCGCTTTTATTGAAAAGGTAAAGGCCGAAGTTGGGTTTATGTTTAGTCAGCTGCCTGTGCAAAGCTACAATGCCGCCAAATATATGCGGAAGATTTTGCGATTGATTGGCAAATACGTAAAGTTTATGGCCGAAAAGGAGGCCGAAATAGATCTTTTGATCAACTTTTGCGAAAACTACCTACAATACGCCGACCGGAAAAGCAGTTATAAACCACTGCGACTGATATTGACCCGGCAAATAGAAAAGATAAAAGCTACCATAAGCAAACTGCACGAGGATGTACAGGCAGATTATATAAGCGAATACGAATTGTTATTAGAGAATGCAGAAAAAAAGCATCCCTGGTTTAACAAGAATGTTTACGTGTTGTAACATACTGCTTATATTCGCGTCTGAATAATAAAAACCAATTAACTGAACGTGTCAGATAAAGAAGCTGTCTTTAAGCAGATTTTTCAAGCCAATTCAAAAAAGATATACCATTTATGTTATGGTTATACCGGCGATGACGATGCGGCGAATGACCTGCTACAGGAGACTTTTTTAAAAGTTTGGCAAAATCTGGATAAGTTTAGAAACCAGGCCATGATATCTACCTGGATATACCGCATAGCGGTAAACACATGCCTAACCTACCTACGATCAGAAAAAAGACAAGCCAAGGATGAATTGACACCCGAGATTGCTGACAGCAAACCCGAGGATTATTCGCCTAAAAACGAGCAGGTGGCACTGCTTTATAAATGTATATCAAAATTAGAAGAGTCGGAAAGGATCATCATCACCATGGTGTTGGATGAGCTGCCTTACCCAGAGATTGCAGAGATATCAGGAATATCCGAAGGCAATCTAAGGGTGAAGATAT
>CAMLFI010000244.1 GCA_946479225.1 uncultured Mucilaginibacter sp.
AATTATTGATTAAAAGAGGATTTATTATTGATGTTTGAATTTCTGAATTGACGTGGGAGGAATTCGCAGTTTATTAGTTATGAACTATTCAAATCAATAATTCAATAACTCAATAATTCAACAACTACAATATAGAGATCCGCTTAATAACAGATTCGGTGCCGGCTATTACGCGTATAAAATAGAAACCTTTATTCATCGTTTTTCCTATTGGAAAGGAACCATTTTGTTCGCCCGGATCAACCCTTCTGGAAAACAGCGTAAGTACATCGTTACCCAACACATCAACCATTTTTATGGTTACGTTGGTGTTTTTTGAGATATAATAACGCAGGTTTATCTGGTCGGTTATCGGGTTAGGGTAAACCTCAACGCTGCTCAGCAATTTATCGTCGGGCCTGGGAACATTTAACTTAATATTTGATATAGCACCGGCCTTTATTGGTGGCAGGGTAAAACTAAGCGCGTTTTTTTTGGTTTTCTTTCTGGGGAGAAGATTATAAGATGTGTCGCGTTGTTGTTGAGGAGAAGCAAAAGATTGGGCAATATTTATAGGCACCGCTATTGCGATGGTAATTATGCACATAAATGTATAGGTAAATATTCTCCTCATACTAAATCCCATGCAAAAGTATAAATAAACGCCTCATTACTTTTAAAACAGATAATTTTGTTACCCATTTTAACACTTTTTAACAATCAAGGTTTAATTGAGTAGTTGATTTATACGATTTTACTAAAAATTAGTTCTGCGCGTATTATTATTAGTTGTAACCATATTTTTTATAATTTTGGGCTTTTTATAACAAAAAATAGTGTCTCAACATAAAGATCTGTCAAAACTGTCAGCCGCCGGGCTCCTGATCAGTTTGGGAATAATTTACGGTGATATAGGTACATCGCCGCTATACGTTTTTAAAGCCATTGTTGGTTCGCAACGCATTTCTGAAGTATTGGTATATGGAGGGGTCTCGTGCATCTTTTGGACCCTTACACTCCAGACTACGTTAAAATATGTGGTAATAACGCTTCGTGCTGATAACAAGGGCGAGGGTGGCATTTTTTCTTTATTCTCGTTGGTGCGCCGTAAAGCCAAATGGCTGATTGTACCTGCTATAATAGGCGGCTGCGCGTTATTGGCCGACGGTATTATTACTCCGCCTATTACCATATCATCAGCCATTGAAGGTTTACAAACCTATTACCCCAATATATATACCGAGGCAATAGTAATTATCATAATAGCTGTTCTGTTTATTATACAACAGTTCGGCACATCATTGGTAGGTAAAGCCTTTGGTCCTATTATGTTTTTGTGGTTTACTATGATGGGAGTGTTAGGGATAAATTTTATCTGGCAGCATCCCGATGTTTTAAAAGCACTTAGTCCGCATTACGCTTTTGAATTATTAAGCACAAACCCGTCAGCATTTGCCATACTTGGCGCTGTATTTTTATGTACAACAGGAGCAGAAGCACTGTATTCAGACCTTGGGCACTGCGGGCGTAAAAACATACAAATAAGCTGGATCTATGTAAAAACCTGTTTAATATTGAACTACCTGGGTCAAGCAGTGTGGCTATTGCAACGCAATGGACAGGTCCTTGAACTCGACAAGCTTAATCCATTCTACCAGATAATGCCTCCTGACTTTTTAATAATTGGGATAGGTATTGCAACGGCAGCGGCCGTTATTGCCAGCCAGGCGCTTATATCCGGATCGTTTACCCTTATTGCCGAAGCTGTGCGGTTAAACCTGTGGCCTAAAGTAAAAATAAGATACCCCAGCGAACAAAAAGGGCAGCTATATGTACCCAGCATAAACTGGATACTTTGCATGGGCTGTATAGTTGTGGTATTATTGTTTAAGGAGTCATCAAAAATGGAGGCGGCTTATGGGTTAAGTATTACCCTGGCAATGCTAATGACCACTATTTTGGTGTCTAAATTTTTGACACGCAAAAAGGTTCCCAATTATTTAGTCGGCCTTTTCTTAGTAATGTACCTGCTTATTGAAGGTACCTTTTTGGTAGGTAATTTAGGCAAATTTGCTGAAGGTGGCTGGTTTACCTTGTCAATTGGCCTGGTACTTTTCACCGTAATGTGGACCTGGCACCATGCCCGCCAAATTCGCAACCGCTATGTTAAGTTTATTGAGATAGAAGATTATTACAGCATATTAAAAGAGTTAAGCGAGGATGACACCGTACCTAAATATGCATCGCAATTGGTGTTTTTAACCAGCGCTAACTTCAACTCGGAGGTTGAATCTAAAATCATTTACTCCATCCTGCAAAAGCAACCCAAACGGGCCGATGTATATTGGCTGGTGCACGTTGATGTTGTTGATGAGCCCTACAAACGCGAGTATGAGGTTGACTTTTTAGTACCTAACAAACTTATCCGTATCGACTTTAAGCTGGGTTTCAGGGTTGAGCAACAGATCAATTTGCTGTTCCGCCGGGTTGTTGAGGATTTGGTGAAGAATGGAGAGGTTGATATTACCAGTAAATATCAATCATTAAACAAGCACAAAATAGTAGGCGATTTCCGTTTTGTGGTGATAGAGAAAGTATTGTCGCGCTCTCAAAATCTTTCGCTTTACGAGAAACTGACCATGATACTTTACGGTTATCTGAAAAACCTCAGTTTATCCGAAGAGCGTGGTTTTGGCCTTGATCTGAGTTTTGTAACCATTGAAAAGGTACCGCTAATGCTGGCCTCGCCGGATGCTGTTGAAATTGAGCGGGTATATCCGCAAAGCGTTCATTAAGCAAACTTGATATAAAAAAGCCTCTTAAATATTTAAGAGGCTTTTTTATGATGTATGGCTTTACCCATTTAGCCGTTCTTCAAAAAACAAAAAGGGCAAAAAGGTTTCAATACCGTTAATAACCCAAGTTGGCCCTTCAAGGCAATACAATATGGTTTTTACCGGGCTGCCTTGCTTCTTTTCGTACTCGGCCAATACCTGCAGGCAAGAGCCGCAAGAGGCAACGGGTTTAAGTAATGCAAATTCTTCTGTAAAGGCAGTAACGGCCATGGCCTCTATCGGGTCATCCGGATGATTGGCTCCCCAATGAAAAAGCGCCACACGCTCGGCACATAGGCCTGATGGGTAAGCCGCATTCTCCTGGTTACTGCCCAGTATAATTTTGCCGCTTTGCAAACGCAGGGCCGCCCCTACCCTGAATTTTGAATAAGGTGAATGTGAGTTCTCCATGGCGCTCACCGCGTGCTGACATAGGTCCTGATCTGCGGTATCCAACTCCTTTACCGATGCGTATTCCTGAAAGGATATTTTTATTTCGTGATTTATCATTCTTGTACTCTACCCGCTAAGTGTTTATTATAACGGGGGAAACAAGATAAGGATTAATATTTATATTGAAAAGCAGGTATGTGGCAATGGAGCGGAAAGCAATATATTTGCACATGCTCATTACTGAATCTTCCTTACGCAAATTTACAGGCAGCGTATTTTTAGCCATGGGCTGCAGTGCAGAACATGCAGAACTGGCTACAAATGTACTACTGCTTGCCGACCTGCGGGGCATCGACTCGCATGGCGTAGCGCGCCTTACAGGCTACGTGCGCTTGTGGGAGAAAAAAAGGATAAACGCTACACCCGATATAAAAATAGTGCACCAAACCGCCACAACCGCTACTGTAGACGGCGATGCCGGCCTAGGCTTGGTGGTAGCTCCCTTTGCTATGCAGTTAGCTATAGAGAAGGCGCAGCAATACGGGTCGGGATGGGTGGCTATACGCAACTCTAACCACTTTGGTATTGCGGGTTACCATGCTTTGATGGCAGTTGAGCAGGATATGATTGGCTATGCCTTAACCAATGCCAGTCCGCTGGTGGTGCCAACTTTTTCTAATGAGCGGATGCTCGGTACTAACCCCATCTGCTACGGTTTCCCGGCAGGTAAGTACCCGCCTGTTATTATTGATATGGCAACTTCAGCAGCAGCTAACGGCAAACTGGAGATAGCCCAGCGTGCTGGTAAACAGGTACCCGAAGGTTGGATCCAGGCTAAAGATGGCAGCTACACTACAGATCCCTTCGCGCTAAAGAGTGGCGGCGGTTTACTACCCCTGGGTAGCGATCGCGAACATGGCAGTCATAAAGGTTTTGGGTTGGCAGCGGCGGTTGATATACTTTCAGGTGTGCTATCAGGCGCTAATTACGGGCCGTGGGTGCCACCTTTTGTGGCTTTTTTGGAGCCACCGACTGATCCCGTTGGTGCGGGTATCGGCCATTTTGTTGGCGCTATGCGGATAGATGGCTTCCGCCCGGCACAGGATTTTAAGGACCATATGGATAACTGGATAAGTCGCTTTAAATCTGCTTCCACGGTTGATCCCAATCAAAAGGTAATCATCCCCGGCGAGCCGGAGTTTGAAGCGGAAATTGACCGCCGCGCAAATGGTATTCCCCTGGTTGATGCTGTTGTGGATGATCTGAATGAGGTGGCGAGGAAGCTAAACGTCGCTCCGTTAGCCCCCTAACCCCCTGAAGGGGGAACTGCGGCGGGTAAACAGGCCGAGTACCGTGGCCTGTTGCAGAAATATATACAACAGTTTGCAACACTTGCAACAGTATTTTTTGCAAGTAGCTAACTAACAAACTTTTACAATCACTACACGTTTAAACATGCAACACTTTGCAACAGACTTATAAGTCAGTAAGTTTAGCTGTAAAAAATGTGTAAATAATTGTTTATCAACAATATACAATTCGGAAAATTTATGCACTTTTTGGCAAGCGCTTGCAACACCCGCGTGGCGGTAACAACAAACCGCTTTCCATTTCCATGTCGTCATCGCAATGAGCCGGGCTGTGTGCGGCGAAGTGGCGATCCCACGCCAATGCACTAAAGGCACGCTGCTACTTTATTTGACACGAGTGTTTCCACCTTTTTTTCCGCCGCAGATACTCATATCTTTGTGAAAGTGATAGATCAGGACTATCGGTAGCACTTTGTCAG
>CAMLFI010000245.1 GCA_946479225.1 uncultured Mucilaginibacter sp.
ATAAAGAAAAAGCAATTGTACTCGTGCTGCATTTTCACGAAGTTTTGTATCGCACCATAGTAATTTCCAAGGTGCAGATTTCCGGTAGAACGAATACCACTTACAACAATTTCCATAGCGGCGAAAGTAAGTATTTTTTCTATTTTTGGTGTCGATGAAAATAATATTGAGGAGGTTTCACTGCTTTTTATACGCAGCATCAGTGGGCCTAACCTACGCCTTATGTTTTCCGTTCATTTACCTGTTATCACGTAACACCGCTAATTATAAATACATGAACGCCATCAGGCGTACGTGGGGGTTCATAAGTTCGCTATTAGTTGGCATAGTTTATAGTTTTAAATATGAGAAAGCTATCGACTGGAGCCGCACTTATATTATTTGCCCCAACCACACTTCTAACCTGGATATTACGGCCATGACTATACTCGTAAAAAACAATAACCATTGTTTTATGGGTAAAGAAGAACTGCTTAACCACTTTGTAACCCGCCTGTTTTTTAAAACGGTAGATATCCCTGTTAATCGCGAAAGTAAAATGTCATCCTATCGTGCATTTAAACGGGCATCAGAAGCGTTGGCGACAGGTACATCAGTTATAATTTTTCCGGAGGGGCGCATAGCCGATGAATATCCGCCCGTATTACATGAGTTTAAAAACGGGCCTTTCCGGCTGGCAATTGAATTAAAAGTGCCTATAATTCCGGTAACTTTGCTTAATACATGGAAAGTTTTATGGGATACAGGGCTTCAGCATGGCAGCAAACCAGGTATTTGTAATATATTTGTGCATGAGCCGATAGAAACGGCGCACTTAACTTTAGATGATGCCGATGCGCTGCGCGATAAGGTACATGGCATCATCAAACAAAAATTTGAGTAAAAAATGAATATTGATAAGGAAACCGTTGACAAAATAGCCCACCTGGCCCGCCTGGAACTGCATGAGGATGATAAACAGGAAATGATTGGCGATATGAACCGTATTCTGGACTTTATGGCCAAATTGAACGAGGTAGACACATCGGGTGTTGAGCCGTTGGTATATATGTCGAACGAGGTGAATGTTACAAGAGAAGACGTGGCCAGGCAGGATATAACCACAGAGCAAGCGCTTGCAAACGCACCAAAACACAACGACCAGCACTTTTTAGTGGCGAAGGTTATAGGATAGTTATACAATTTATCAGTTCCCGTAACATTTTCAATTATACGCCGTCTAAACCAATAAAATAATATATGAAGCCACTCATCACCATTAAGGATATCGGAAGAAAATATGTAATAGGCTCCGAAGTAATTCACGCCTTAAAGTCTGTGTCCTTAACTATAAATAAAGGTGAATTTGTGGCATTGATGGGCCCCTCTGGTTCGGGTAAATCAACCCTGATGAACATATTGGGCTGCCTTGATACGCCGACAAAGGGTGAATATATCCTAAACGGCATTAATGCAAGCCACATGAGTGATAACGAACTTGCAGAAGTGCGTAACAGCGAGATCGGCTTCGTTTTCCAAACATTTAACTTATTGCCGCGTAACAGCGCGTTAGACAATGTGGCCCTGCCACTGGTTTACGCCGGTGTAAACAAAGAAGACCGTAACGAGCGCGCACGCCAGGCATTAACTAATGTTGGCCTTGGCAACCGTATAGATCACAAACCTAACGAGCTTTCGGGCGGGCAGCGGCAGCGTGTTGCCGTGGCAAGGGCGCTTATCAACAACCCTTCCATTATTTTGGCCGATGAGCCTACCGGTAACCTGGATACAAAAACATCAATAGAAATAATGGGCCTTATAGAGGATATTCATGCTAAAGGCAATACTATAATATTGGTTACCCACGAGGAAGACATTGCACAACACGCGCACAGAATAGTGCGTATGCGCGACGGTTTAATTGAAAAAGACTACACCAATACCAGCATAGTTACCGTTGACAGGAGCAAAATAAAAGCTTTGGAAACAGAACCGGAAGAAATTGATGAGCCTGCCGCCAAGCCAAAGCTTACCAAATAGATCTTTCAATTTGTTTTAATACCGGCACAACGCGGTTTTAACAAACAGATTGCCTACTTTTAACTAATGGATAATTTACCTTTTGATGTTAGCGGGGTTAACAGCGCCACTATTGATAATTTTAAAAACATCTATTCTACCGTTAAAGAACGATTCAATCTGCAGTTTACCGGGCACATCAACTTTCATTTAGAGGAGTTTGAGGCTTTTAGAAATTGCATCGAAATAAATCAGCGCGCTTCGTACGTAATGAAACATGAGCGCAGCGATTCTTACCTTTTGTTTATAGAAACCCGGCACAACGCTTTACCTGAAAAAGATAGCCCTACAGAGGACTTTTACTTATACCACACTTGGGCATTAGCTTATTTAAAAAAGGATTTCGGACGGGTTTTAATACGCCCTGAGACCTTAAGAGATAAGATAATTGAATTGATACACCCCATTGAGCTTGATTTTGACGAGGACAAAGCATTCAGCAAAATGTTTTATGTTATTGTGAGCGACGTTCAAAAAGCCCGTGAGGGTATCGATCGCAATTTCAGGAATGCTGTAATGGATATACGTGATGATGATTTTGTGATAGAGATTGTTGACCACACACTGATAATTGGCAGCCACCACCCCATTTCGCCGGAAAAGGCTACGCACATAGCTGATTTTGTTAACCGCCTGGCAGATCTGTGCTAAACTAATTCGAATAGGTATAAAACTGCATTTTGCCGCATGAGCAGGCGCAGTTAGCATCAGTAACGCCGAGTTTGCTTAAAAAATGCTGATAAAAGCCTATCCTGTCATTCATCCCCTCATTCTCTCCTTTATTACACTCCACAGCGCCATTTATAATATTAATCGTCATGCCGAAGCCAGGGGTCCTGCCTTTGGTTTTATCAACGGCATTGGGCTGCCATTTGCGTATCATAACATCATGAGCCGATGGTTTATGCGTTTCGGGCATCATCCAAAACCATATAGCAACCTTAAAGGCCACAACTGGGTCATTCTCCACCTTATCCGGATCATTCAGTAAAACTTTTTTATCTCCGAAAATACAGTCGGAAGCCTTGCCGTAATTGCCGTTATAACTTAGCTGCATGGGTCCGCGACCGTAATACTTTTTCCCCTGCACCGGTGGATACTCATCACTCTCGCCATAATATTCCAGTGATGTATTGGCCTCATGGCGTAACATCAGGCCATCTGTATAAGTGCCGTTTTCGCCATGCCTCGTCTCGTGAGATATATGGGCAAAAAAAGCAGCAAGCTCTTTTTTATTCGTTAATGAATCGGATGTTGTGCAAAATTCGCCGTAGTCTACGGTAAAAACGCTGTCAGGTTTTACTTTGGCCCAGGGTTCGTTCCAGTCTATGTCTTGTCTCACTATCGCACTTTTCCCAGTTAGTTTATCTGTGCGCACTATTTGGTAAACCGATAAGGCCCTACGCGATACTTTTACCTTTATGCTTCCGAGTTCGCGAACTGCTTGCATAAATGCAGTATAAGTATAAAACTTATCCCGCTGCGGGAACAACTCATTGAATTGTTTCTCTGTGATCAGATCAAATTGCTTCTGAGACGCGGGCTTTATATCAGCTTGTTTTTCGTTCCCTGTAGTGTTGCTGCATTTAAAACTCAATAAGGTAAATACAAAAATAAACACTAAAAATATTCGGGTAGAAAATAGTACAGGCTTCATAACAGGTGAAAAATTTAATTTCCCGGTAAAAATACCGTTGTTTAATTTACATATAAAATATTGTACCAATTATTAACTAAGTTTAGCTGCAACAATAAATTATGAAGATCTACACCAAAACAGGCGACGAAGGCTTTACTTCTCTTATTGGCGGCACGCGTGTGCCTAAGCATAACATTCGCATAGAAAGTTACGGAACAGTTGATGAGCTAAACTCATGGGTTGGTTTGATCCGCGATCAGCAAATAGAAGCTGGTCATAAAGAAATATTAAAACAAATACAGGAAACGTTGTTTGTAATAGGCTCGCACCTGGCTGCCGACCCTGAACGTTCAAAAATGAAGCTTCCGGATCTGAGCATTGCAGAAGTAGAGCTACTGGAAAAAACAATAGACAAGATGAACGAACAACTGCCCGACCTTACCCATTTTATTTTACCGGGCGGTAATACCATTGTATCGTATTGCCATTTAGCACGTTGTGTTTGCAGGCGTGCAGAACGGATAACGACATCGCTTGCAGAAACCAGCATGGTTGAAAATGTGGTGATAATTTATTTGAACAGGCTGAGCGACTACCTGTTTGTGTTAGCACGCAAATTGACAAATGAACTGAAAATAGCTGAAAATCAATGGATTCCGAACACTAAAAAAAATTAAAAAAATATATTGATAAACGATATAAAAATGTTATACTTTTGCGAAAATTGAAAACTCATTAATAAACTAAAATACAGATAAAATATGTACTGGACACTTGAATTAGCATCTCACCTGGAGGATGCACCCTGGCCTGCCACAAAAGACGAATTAATTGATTACGCTATCCGTTCCGGAGCTCCTGTTGAGGTTATTGAGAACCTGCAGGCTTTAGAAGACGACGGCGAACCATATGAGAATATTGAAGAAATATGGCCTGATTACCCTACAAAAGATGACTTCTTTTTTAACGAAGACGAGTACTAAAAGGCACCCATAAAATATAAAAAACCGCTCTGATAGCTATCAGAGCGGTTTTTTTGCTTTAAGACGGCGATTGGAATGGTTTTAGTGTTTGTGGTGATATCATTCACTAAAAAACTTACAACCATGAGAAGCTTACTTTACATTATTGCCGTTATATTAGTAATTGGCTGGGTATTAGGATTTTTTGTTTATCCTACAGGAGGTAGTATAATACACGTTTTATTGGTAATAGCTATTATAGCATTGCTTTTAGGGGTTATTAGAAGAGCTTAGTTTTTTAGAATCAAGAGGCAAGAACCAAGAGTCAAGA
>CAMLFI010000246.1 GCA_946479225.1 uncultured Mucilaginibacter sp.
CGAAAAGTTTGAAACGGGAGACCCATCGCAAGATGTGGCCTCCTGTTTTGCTTTAGGGGTATTTTCTGGTCAATTGTCATTGGTCATTAATCATTGTTCGGTTCAATATTTATAGGTAAAAAGCATTTGAGTATCCTATTTTATTAAAATAGTCTATAAAAAAGATAGATTTTATAGATTTTTCTTGGATATATTAAAAATGCCCTTTACATTTGTTGCGTCTGCCAACGCAGATGTACAAATACAATATGTCAGTTAAAGATATTATAAGCTATTTTTTGATGCGAATGCGCATAGCACAACACAGCATGTGTTGCTGCTGTTGCTGCTAATTCCCTTGCGGTCCATCCGCCTAATGCATCCATAAAAATACTTTAATATCAAATTCCATGTTTACTTCTTCTTTCCGGTTTTTTGGGCGCGTTTTTACGCTGAGCTTACTAGCAATATCTGCATCATTGGTATTAAGCTCATGGGGTACATTCTCCGCCGATAATTCATTTGTTCCTAAAATAAGCAGCCATACCGTTACAGTTAATAACAAAAAGTTAGCTTATCGGGCCGCTGCAGGGTATCTGCCCATAAAAAACAATAACAATAAGCTTGTCGCCAAAATATTTTATTCGGCTTATACATTAAATGGTAACACCAACCGCCCTGTTACCTTTGTGTTTAATGGTGGCCCGGGCTCTGCTTCAATATGGCTGCACATGGGCGCTTTGGCACCGGTTAGGGTACAAAGCGGTGATGCGCAATACAGTGATAATCCTCAGACCTGGCTGCAGTTTACCGACCTGGTGTTTATTGACCCTGTCGGTACAGGCTACAGTCGCGCTGCTGAAGGCGTCAATGAAAGTCAGTTCTATGGTTTTAATGAGGATATAAGCGTTATAGGCAACTTTGTAGACCAATACCTCAACAGTACAGATCGTAAAAAAAGCGATATATATCTGGCAGGCGAAAGTTATGGCGGAGCACGGGCTGTAGGTTTAGCAGCTCAGCTGCAAAACAGCTACCAAATAAAGGTTAAGGGTTTAACATTGATCTCGCCGGCATTGAATTATGAGGCGCTTACTTTTAAAGCAGGAAAAGACGATGCATACCCGCTTTACTTACCTACTTACGCGCTAATAGCACAATATCATAAACAGCTTGCCCCCACGCTGCAATCCCTTGCGCCAAAAGTTTTAGCCGACAAGGTTAAAGCTTTTGCCAACGGGAAATACCTTGATCTGCTTAAAGGCGACACTACTGCATTGGATAACACCTTAGATTCCCTTAGCTATTTTACGGGTATTGATAAAGGCTGGTTAAAGCAGCACAATGGCCGGGTTAGCGACCACCAATTTGCCCATTTGGTATTGAACGAAGGCAGCAAAACCGGAACTTTTGATGCCCGCATTGCGGGTACCGACAAAAAAGGCGACCCAAGCGAAGTGGCTTTACGGACGACATATCCAAAGGCTCTTGCACATTACTTTAAAGATCAGTTGAATTACAAAAATGAGCTGCCTTATCGTGCCACCATTACCATTGCCGACTGGAATTTCGGTTCAAAAAAAGCGGACTATTACCTTAATGTAATACCAACGCTTAAAAAGCTGATTAAAGAAAACCGTGCATTAAAAGTACATGTGGTTGGCGGTTATTATGATCTGGCAACCCCTGTTGAAACCATTAAACAGGCTGTTGCCGATGCAGGCAGCAAGCAAATAACAAGCAATTACTACTATGCCGGGCACATGATTTATACCGACGATGCTGTAAACGCTTTATTTTATGCTGATAGCAAAACCTTTTATACCAATATGAAGAATTAAATAATATAAGGCGGAGTGGCCGAGTGGCTAGGCGGGAGTCTGCAAAACTCTTTACAATGGTTCGAACCCATTCTCACGCCTCTCTCTTCATTAGGTTTAAATTGGTTAAGTAAATGCCCCTGCCCATCAGGGGCTTTACTTTTTATAACCAATAGCAGTACCTATGCACCTTTTATTAAATCGACACTTGTTTAGCCGCTTTCTTTTTTCTGTAGGTTAGTATTGCGAAAGTCCCGGCAGCTATGGCTATTAAAAATGGCCATACATGCAATAAACCTATTACAAACTCTGCAAAGTACAACCACCCGGTTGTGAGCGCCAAACCTATCCGCTTAACTAATGGCAGGCTGTATGAGTTCAGGTCCTCGTTAGCTAAAACCTCGGCTTTTACAATATTATTTTCATACAGAGTTAACGTTACTGTGCTGTAGGTGGATGCCTGCTCCGTGCGTATATTGGCAACCTCCCTGTCCACAATATTATCAGCTATCGCTAAAATACTGTCGGCTCCTTCATGAGTTGGTTTTATTTTTTCGCGGAACTTTATTGACGTTTCTCTATTTTTCGCTTTGAGCACCTCGCCCGCGTAATCAGCGGTGCGGTCTTCAATATCCATGCTGCGCGTATCGACATAAGTACTCAGGTGGTTAACAGAATCCATAAATGCCTCAATAAAATTGGAAGGCACCTTTACCGTCATGTCGGCATTGGTATTAAAAACGGTGAGTTTCTTCACAGAATCATCACTTAACTTTATCTCCCGGCTGCTCACAACTTCCGACTGCATGTTATGGTGCATCACCATACCTTTTTTGTCGGCTACCAGTTTTGATATTTTCTCAGCAGCATGCTGAACGTTTTTAACCTTCAATCGCATACCTGCAGTTTTAACCAGCATGGTATCCTGCATCAGGCTGTCCAAAGCCATTTCTGTTTCTGAGCCTTTGCATGCTGCGAGCATGGCGATGCCGGCCAGCATCACTAATAATTTTGCTTTCATAATGTTTAAGATTTTAAAGTAGGTTTAAAATCCCCTTTGCACCGGCCGGTCTTTTTGGGGTTGTTTTTCTTTTTTTAATTGATACCGCAGAAGCATGAAAAGTAACCCTATCCCTATTAAATAAATGCAGATATAACAAAAAAGGCCTCCGCATAGGAAGCCTTTCTGTTTCAGTAGGTAGACTGAAGATTTTTACTTAGGCATTAATACCGTGTTCACCACATGTATAACGCCATTGCTTTGAAAAACATCTGCAATAGTTATCCATGATTTTCCGCCTTTTTCATCAACCAGGTAAAGTTTGCCACCATCTTCTTTTGCCCAAAGTTTACCGCCTTGTACAGTTGCTATTTCGAAAGAACCCTTACCTGCTTTTACTTTTGCAGCAATCTCGGCGGCGCTCCATTTACCTGCAACTACGTGGTAAGTTAAAATCTTGGTCAGCGTGGCTTTGTTCTCAGGTTTTACCAAAGTTCCTACAGTGCCCTTTGGCAATTTGTCAAAGGCCTCGTTAGTTGGCGCAAATACTGTAAAAGGACCTTTTCCTTGTAAAGTTTCAACTAAGCCGGCTGCTTTAACCGCTGCAACAAGCGTGGTATGGTCTTTGGAGTTAATTGCATTCTCAACAATATTTTTTGTTGGATACATGGCCGCGCCGCCAACCATTTTTGTTTGAGCGAAAGTTTTTGGGCTAATTGCTATAGCTGCTAAAGCAAACGCCGCGATAATTAATTTTTTCATAACTGTTTTTAAATTTCTTGTTATTTGTTAGCAGATACGACAGCAATGCAGATGGCAGTTTTTTTGGAGCCCATGTTTCTAAGAGCTGCAGGTTTTGATTATTTTTAAACCAAATACCCATTAAATGCGTAGGTACGCGCAAATTCGCAAATAGCTAATAAACAACAATTTGAATTAAAAAAACAGATCAGCTGCTATGGCGTCGGCGTAGAGTTTACCTGTTTGGGTGAGGTAAATAATATTTTCTTTTCGTGTTATCCATCTCCTGTCAAAATAGGAATCAGCAGCCTTTAGCAACACAGTTGCCGATGCCGGGGCTATCGCATTCAGCTTATCCAGATCAAGCCCCCACATAGTGCGTAACGAGGTCATAACGTACTCATTCAAACGGTTCTCTTCCGTCAATACCTCCACTTCTGCGGGAATGTTGTTGCTTTGGATGGATTGGATATACTTTGCATTATTAGCAACGTTCCATTGCCTTGTATCACCGTTATAGGCATGCGCCGACGGCCCTATACCCAAATACTTTACACCCCGCCAGTAGTTGGCGTTATGGCGCGAGTAATGCCCCGGTTTGCAAAAATTAGAGATCTCATAATGCTCAAATCCATGAGCAGTCATAGCATCCGTTAACTGCTCAAACTGCCGGGCGCTTTGCTGGTCATTCAAGGGTGGATAAACCTTTTTGCTGATGAAGGAAGCCAGCGCGGTTTTAGGCTCCACCGTCATGGAATAGGCTGATACATGCGGAACATCCAGCTCAAAAGTTTTATCTAAATTACTTTTCCATTTATGTTCAGTAAGCAACGGATATCCATAGATCAGGTCAATGGTGATGTTTTCAAACCCTGCATCCTGCGCGCGTTTAACCGATGCTTCTGCCTCATTGCCACGATGGACCCTGTTCATCCATAACAGATCATCATCAAAAAAAGATTGTATCCCAATGCTGAAACGGTTTATGGCCGTTTGGCGTAGCGAGTTAACCTTCGCTTTATCCAGATCGTCGGGGTTGGCTTCCAGGGTGATCTCCGCGCCGGATGCTACGGTATGGTTTGTGTATATGGCATCCAGCAGGCGGTTCAACTCGCTTTCATCCAGTATGGATGGGGTGCCGCCACCAAAGTAAATGGTCTCGATGGTCTCGCCCTGCAGGTAGTTTTTTTGCAGCGATATCTCCTTAATAAGCGCCTGCAAAAGCTCGTCCTTATATTTTAACGAGGTACTGAAATGAAAATCGCAATAATAACATGCCTGCTTGCAAAACGGAATGTGTAGGTAAATACCGGCCATTGGCGCAAAGGTAGTACAATGTGCAGATATGCAGATGGCGCATGAAGCGATATTCAAATGCCTCCCCCGATAAATCTATTATTTAGCTACTTTTGCTGAAATTGCTTCCACAGGCTTTGTAAATGCGCGC
>CAMLFI010000247.1 GCA_946479225.1 uncultured Mucilaginibacter sp.
CTGTAGTTTATCCACCTTTAAAATATCGGTCATAAACTCTACCAGCTCATAGATCCGCTCGCGGATCAGTAAAGCTTCTTCGGGGTTCTTATCTGTGTGTAAATGATCCTTAATATGCAATACGCAACTGGCAGATGGCGCCACGATATAATCAAATCCCGAAAAATTTTCTACAAACAGCTCATTGCAGTCCTGCGAAAGGTGCTCAAAACCCGAATTGGCCATTGGCTGCCCGCAACAGGTTTGCTTTGTTGGATAAACCACATCAACCCCCAACTTTTGCAGCAGCTGTAAAGTAGCTTTTGCAGCGTTGGGGTAAAGCTGGTTAACGTAACAGGGGATAAAAAGGCCAACCCTCATATTCTATTTTTTTTATTTAAGATCTCTGCCGAAAGGTAAGCAGATTTTTATTTTATCACCAAACTCATAAATGGCTCCACATAGGCCTGTAAGGTTACTAACAACCCTACCAGGGCCGCTAAAACCAGGCTGTGTACAAAAACATAGCGCAATATATCGCCCTCGTGCCCGTACCAGTTGGTGGCGGTACTGGCCACAACAATGCTTTGCGCATCAACCATTTTACCCATTACACCACCGGAGCTGTTGGCTGCCGCCATCAATATCGGACTTACATGGGTTTGCTTGGCTGTTATCACCTGCAAGCTACCAAACAGGATATTTGATGAAGTATCCGACCCCGTAAGCGCCACGCCCAGCCAGCCTAACATCGTTCCAAAAAACGGATACATAACCCCCGTTTGTGCCAGGGCGAGGCCCAGCGTGGCATCGCCGCCGGAATATTTGGTTACGTAGCCCAGCGCCAGCATAGCAGCAATGGTGATAAGCGAAAACCGCACCCGCCAAAGCGTTCGTCCGTAGCTTTTGGCCAGCTCTTTTGCTGAATAACCCATTACAAAACCGGCAATAACGGCGGCCAGCAAGATCCCACTGCCGGTTGCCGACAGCCAGTTCAATTTAAATATAGCCTCCTCGGGTTTTATGGGATTATCTACCGTTGCTGCCGGAACAATGGGCGGCGTACGCGAAACGGCTTTGTGTAAATACGCGAACTCAAACTGCGGTGCCGAAATTGTGTTGAGCGCGCCTTTAATGGTGGGCAATCCCCATACAAAAATAAAAACAGTGAGTAAGATCCAGGGCAACCAGGCCTGCAGCATTTTTTTACCGCTGATGGTGCCATGTACCGGCTCCATCGCCATATCCGCATCCTGCTTGGGCAGCTTCCAGATGGTTTTTGGCTGCCAGAATTTTAGCAACACCATCAACGCTATCATAGAACAAATAGACGCTACAATATCAACCAGCCAGGGGCCATGAAAGTTAGACACCAGGTACTGCGGCACTGCAAAACACAGCCCTGCAACCAGCGCGGCGGGCCAAACACCCAGCATCCCCCTAAAACCTGCCATGGCCCAAACCACCCAAAACGGAACGATCAGCGAGAATAGTGGCAGTTGCCTGCCTATCATTGCCGAAAGGTGCAACAGGTCTATCCCCGTTACTGATGACAGCGCCAAAACCGGCGTGCCCAAAGCACCAAAAGCAACAGGCGCGGTATTGGCAATGAGCGACAAGCCGCAGGCGGCCAGCGGCCTGAAACCTAGCTGGATCAATATAGCCGCGGTAATGGCAACCGGGGTACCAAACCCTGCCGCGCCTTCAAAAAATGCCCCGAAGGAGAAGGCGATCAAAATTACTTGTATGCGCGGATCAGGTGCTATGGCGGCCAGGTTGTGGCGGATGATGGAGAACAGCCCCTTATCCACCGTTAATTGGTACAGGAAAATAATATTGAGGATGATCCATCCGATAGGAAACAAACCATTGGCTGCCCCAAAAAAGGTGGTAGCCGTGGCCGTTTTAAAAGGCATCCCATAAATTAAAACCGCTACCAAAAACGCCGCCGCCAAACCCAGTATAGCCGCAAAATGGATGCGTACCCTGAAAATAGCTATCAGGCTAAGCAGCAAGATAATAGGAATGGCCGCTACAAGGGTTGATAAAAACACATTGTGCAGCGGATCATAATTTTGTGACCAGATGGTGTCCATACAAATTGTTATTTAGGTTGGGCATTGCTTATAAATAATTGTCTTCTCCGTTTATTTATTTACCACATTAACCGGCGCCCCGTTAATAAACGCCGATAGATTGTTTACCACCATCTCCATCAATCTCAATCTTGCCTCTTTGGTTGCCCAGGCAATATGGGGCGTTATAATACAATTCTTCGCCGTAAACAGCGGGTTATCGGCCCGTGGCGGCTCAATTGATAGTACATCAATACCTGCCCCTGCAATGGTGCCTTTATTTAGGGCATCGGCAAGGTCCTGGTCGACGATGATGGGGCCCCTTGATGTGTTGATCAGGTAGGCCGAGCTCTTCATCCGCTTTAAATTTTCGGCATTAATTAAGCCCTGCGTCTCGGGGAACAAAGGGCAATGGATACTCACCACGTCTGCCTGTTCCAGCAGCTCCGGGACATCCGCCCAGCGGAAATTCTTGCGTGCAGATTGATCCGTACGCGTGCGACTGTTGCCAATAATGTTCATACCGAAAGCCGTAGCCACATCGCCAACCTTTTGGCCAATATGCCCGAAACCGATAATACCTATTGTTTTACCCGCCAGCTCAACCAACGGGAAGTTCCAGTAACAAAAATCTGCCGACCGTGCCCAGTCGCCTGCCATAACCGAGTCGCTGTGCCGCTGCACGCGCTGGGTAAGCTCAAGCAACAAGGCAAAGGTTTGCTGCACTACCGATGTGGTGCCATAACCCGGCGCATTGGCCACAACAATACCCCGCTTTTTAGCCGCCTCAACATCAATAACATTATAACCCGTGGCCAGCAGGCCTATGTATTTCAGATCGGGCAAAGCCTCAATAGCGGCGGCGTTTATAGGGGTTTTGTTGGATAGTAAAACGGCTGCTCCCCTGGCCCGCTCCAATAGCTCATCGGGCGCGGTTCTGTCGTATATATGCACTTCGCCTAATTGCTTTAAACTATCCCAGCTAATGTCGCCGGGGTTTAAGGTATAGCCATCCAATACTACTATCTTCATTATTATTAATTATTGCCCAAAGGGTATATTGCCGCGACAATACCCGGGCGCTCTCACAAATTATTCAGAACAGGTAAACGGTTATTATTGGTATTTGCAGCCGTACAGAAAACTGCAATTTGTTTATAATGCAATGTAAGGTTTTTTGCATTATCAATTATGCATAGGGGTCACCACACAAAAAAATGAGTGGAATGGTGCGGTTGGCGGGCTATTTACTCGCCCCGACTTCGTCACCCCTCTCTGCGCAAAGAGGGGGTTATTAATCGATATTAATTTAATTTTCTACCCTCTTTCCGCCAAAGGCGAAGAGAGGGTGGTCCAGCGTAGCGTAGACCGGGTGAGTAAACAAGCCCGTTGGCAATTAACCGGAATATCGACTCACCCCGACTTCGCTATGCTCGTCACCCCTCTCTGCGCAAGCGCAAAGAGGGGGGGATTAATCGATATTAATTTAATTTTTTCTACCCTCTTTCCGCCAAAGGCGAAGAGAGGGTGGTCCAGCGAAGCGTAGACCGGGTGAGTCCGGAAGATTTACTTATTATTTACCGGCGTAGCGCTAAACCGCATTACCAGCAACAGGTTGGCATCGGCCTTAACCGCGGTGCGCAGGGTATAGATCATTTTTATGCGGATATCCGGCTCGCGGATAAACCGGTCCAGGTAGCCCGAGTTGTTCACATCAAGCGTAATAACGTTGCCCGCGTCGGCAGCAATGTTGTCTTTTGACGCCACCAGCACCGCATCGCTCTCATCGGCCTTCATCATAAAGATCTTGAGCGATTGGATATGCCCCTGGTCAAAATCAGCCGGCAGGGCCGACTTCAGTTCGGCCGAAACCACCTTTACCGCGTTAATACGGTTGGTGTTTTCGCCGTTTTTAAACAAAATATTATCAAAGCTGCTGGCGGTGCCAACGGCCGTAAGGCTCTGCCCGGTTTTTGCCGACGCAGCGATCATTAAAGGTGTTGTATAAGGTATTGACGACCGCACAATGCTTTGCATGGTGCCGCAGGCTGCCAACAGGCAGGCCACCGCAATGGCCAATAAACGGCATTTACTTCTCATCTTACTATAGGGGTTGATGTTGATATAAATATCGTTATATATAACTGAATTTTTATGGGGATGTTTTTTTTAATTTGAGAGGGGAGTGGGGCGTTCCCGCCGAAGAGGCGGGCGGGCTATCCGCTTATATACTCCGCCAATAGGCGGACTTAGGCGCAGGGCCGGTATTCGCTGCTATCCCTAACGCAAGACTGTTCGTTCTGTACTTGTGTGCGACAGTTTTCAACAACTGAACACCTGTTTAATACTGGTAATGCTTGCGCTCGGCAGGGCACAGGCTTGATGCTTTGGGGATGCTTTTAACGTAAAGGTCTGTTCCTAATACGGAGTTAAAAAAGAAGTCGACAGCGGCTTTAAAATTGTCTATCTCCGCTTCGTGGTTCATTAGGTGGGTAATGGGGTCGGTTAATTCAAAAAAGTAGCTGCATTTGGGTATAAAGCCGTCTTGTTCAATGTATAAGGTGGCCTCAATAACGGCTGTATCGCCGGGTAGGGTGGTGGTGGCAGCATCTAATACGCGCAGTTTTAAATTGGCTTCAACGTGTGTAATAATGGTTATCCCCTGCTCTGTAGCTACTTTAAACTTTTCCATATTGTAATGCTTTAACAATACAAAATTGCTAAAAATATTAGCAATTACAAAGCTTATTCTTTTAATTTGTGAGATAAAATTGATTGATTATGGCACACGGAAACGAGCACCCGATAACCTATGAGCAGCTATTAACTGACGCGCTTGAACTGCTGGGCGATGTGCAGCAACGCTTAGGCATGTTTGAAAGACAGGACTACTGGAAAATTAAAATAGAA
>CAMLFI010000248.1 GCA_946479225.1 uncultured Mucilaginibacter sp.
TTACCTCAAACCCCCAACAACTGGAAAAATTTGCCCGCGAAAAATACCTGATGCGTAAAGACAACGAGGATGTTTTTGTTGTGGTAAAGGAAAAAGTAGCGGAGTAAATACACCATCTACACCCCCGTGTTCATTTCGATAGAGCAGAAAGGGGTTGCGCGGTGGGCTCGAAAGAGAAATCTTTTCGAAGAGATAGCCATAGCGTGCTCTTTCGCAGACCACAAACCTAAACAAGGCTCTGAAAGTTAGTTATAATTCACACATGAAGCCGCCACTCTACAACGGAAAAAGAGTCATTTGGGAAAGCAAAACCAAGCAATGGGTTTCAGTTGCTGTTTGTGTTACGTTCGTCTCAATCGGAGTATTTTGTTATAACCCTAAAGAAAAACTTGCTTTTTTCTCCTCTATACTATTTTTTGGCGGATGTGCCATAGTGCAGTTGGTACCATTACTGAATCCTAAAAATCTTTTCGTTACCTACAAATCTAAACTTGGCAAAGAAATACTTGCGCAACAGTTTATTGATGCGCAAGAAACGTTGGGGTTTTTCTTATATAGCGACGATGGTTTTACTTTTTTAGGTAAATCGTATCCTTGGAATGATATAAGTACCGTATTTGCTTTTAAGGAAGACTTGATCACCACTGATGAGGTATATGTTGACATTTTTATGAGTGACAATTCGTCGTTACGAATAGACGAGTCAACACCCGGATGGTTTCAGTTTACCAAACAACTCAATCGGCAACTATCAATCTCCGATGAGTGGGAAAGCAATGTAATACACCCGGCCTTTGCCCCAAACATGACATTGCTTTTTGACAGACAGGGAAGATCTCTACAGCAGTGTGAAGCGGCTTTGTACAATTAACTTTCAATCCTTGTCTAATACTTGCGCTTGTCTGCGACGAGTGCTTAAAGTGGTTACGCGATTGCATCGCGTTTTTTTGCTGTTCCAAAACGCCAAATCCACTGTTCCAAACTGTTCCAAATCCCATAAAAAAAGCCAAAAAAACGGCCTAAAAGTGCTCCAAACTGTTCCACGCTAAAATGCATTGGTGCTAAAAATCAAGTATTTAGTACCGTCATCAGCTTTTCCACCCTTTATATTTTTTGGAACACGCAATACCCAATTTTCAACACTCAATCCTTACGCGGCAACGGCCTTTTCTTTGCGTTTAAACCTGACCTTGCTACCTACAAACAACATCCCCAGAACAGCCAAAAAGCTGCCGGTTTTAGGCAAGTAATCACCATATTTAACGTAAAAGGTAAGGTCACTGTTCAGGTTGATGTCCTGCTTAAGGGCGGTGGGCACCCACCATTTACTTTGCTGCACAATGTCGCCCCGCTGGTTAATAAAAGCCGAGATACCGGTATTAGCAGAGCGGCAAACCCAGCGGCGGGTTTCAATAGCGCGTAGCTTGGCGTAGTCAAGATGTTGATCCTTACCTGATGTATTCTCCCACCAGCCGTCGTTAGTAATAATAGCGATGAACTGCGCGCCGTCCTTAACCGCTCCGGCCACCCACTCCCCCCAGATGGATTCATAGCAGATAACGGGCGCGGCGCCAATGCCGCTTTGGGCGTATAATACTCCCGCTTTTTCCTGTCCGGCATAGCTGCCAACAGCGCCACCCAAATGCTCAAAGACAGGCTTTAAAAACGAAAGTGCGTCGCCAAATGGCAACGACTCGGCACCCGGCACCAGCTTTGATTTATGATAGAACTGCACCTCTGCTGAGTTCTCAATGTTAACAGCCGCATTGTACCTGTCATAAAACTGAGTAGTGCCCGGTATCGGGTCGGCTGTACTAGTTTTGCGATCGTTAAACAACTTACTGGTCTCGGCACCGGTAATTACGTTACCGTTACGGTACTTGCTTAAAAACCGCTGAACCTGCGAATAGGATGGGCTATCGCGTATGTGATCCTCGTCTATGACATCGGGTATAGCGGTTTCGGGCCATAAGAAGAACTCGGTATTTACCTGACCTACTGAATCAGACAGTTGCATAAGTGCTTGCAGTTGTTGGTCGGTAGGAATGATACCGCCTTTTGAATAAGGATCAATATTAGGCTGTACCACTACAATATTAGATGGGTCAGATTGCTCCTTGTAGTTATAATACCTATACAGCGAAAAGCTAATTGGCAGTATTAAAACCGCCGCTAAAGCACCCGACAACTTCAACCGGCTTTTTGCTACCTGCGCCTCCAATAGACCCATATAGATCAGGAATATCAAAATGTTAACCACCCAGATCCAAATAGTGCCACCATAAACGCCGGTGTACTCGTACCATTGCACCCATTGGTGCGATACGGCAAAACCGTTCCCCAGCGTCATCCACGGAAAGGCGAGGTCCCAGCTTTGGTGCAGGTACTCGTAGGCTATCCAAAAGCAAACCAAGGCTATTAAACCTTTGCTGCGGTTAGCGACCAGCCTAAACCGATAATACAGCCAAAATGCAGAAGCCATCAGTAGCGGACCAAGCGAATAAGGTATCAACGAAATGGGGACAGCCACTAACTCCCCAACAAACTTTATAGAATTGTATACCCAGTAAATGCTCAATGTGTTCCAGATAAAAAAGCCGAGGAAGGTGATTTCAAAGATCTTCGTCCCTTTTTTGGTTTTATCAGATTTGATAATGTTCTCCACCGCAATCAGCATAGGCACCATGCCAAAGAACAAGAAGAATGTGGTATAGTGCATAGGCGGCCAGGCCAGCCACAGCATTAAACCCGAGAATATGGATAAAAGGATATTTTTCTTCATTTAGCTCCCTCTAAATCTCCCCCTAAAGGGGGAGACTTTTATTGTGTCTTTGTTTATATAGTATTACTTTTTTCCAAACATCTCCGCATTAAAGGCCTGCGAATTGCCTTTTGGTATGGTCAGCGCTTTCCAGCTACCCGCACGCTCCTTGGCTATCATAACCATCTGCCCAACGTGGTAGGGATAATGCGCCAGCTGCCTGTTTATTGCATCAACCACGCTGTGGGGCTCATTACGAATATATATAGTGGTGTTCCAGTTAAATTCATTGATGGTATCAAGCGCATTAAACAGACAAGCCCAACCCTCGTTCCATATATCCATCAAAGCTTGGCGTGTACTGATGACCGGTTCAAATTCTGCATCGCGTTGGCGCCATTCCTTTTCGCCATCCGTAGTTAAAAAATCGGTCCATCGCGATAGCATATTGCCATGTATGTGCTGCACAATGGTGGCTATGCTGTTGCACTCCTCGTTAGCTTGCCAAAACAGGTCTGCGTCATTAACCTGGGCCATGGCTTTTTCTCCAACGCCTTTATAGTATTCAAATTGCTTTTTTGCGCTTTTTAAATAAGGTTCCATTGTATTAATTTTTACCGGCAACACAAATCACAAATTCGCCTTTTATGGGGTGAGTTTCATAATAGGTTTTAATCTCCGCAACCGTGCCACGTACGGTTTCTTCAAACATTTTGGTCAGCTCGCGCGATACGGAGATCTGCCTGTCAGCGCCAAAATAAGTGGCCATTTCATCCAACGTTTTTAACAAACGGTGCGGCGACTCATAAAGTATAATGGTGCGCTCCTCGTCAGCTAAAAACTTATAGCGTGTTTGGCGGCCCTTCTTCAGCGGCAAAAATCCTTCAAAACAAAACTTATCTGTAGGGAAACCGGAGTTAACCAGCGCAGGCACAAAGGCTGTAGCACCGGGCAAGCACTCCACCGCTATGTTGAATTTTAAAGCTTCGCGCACCAGGAAGAAACCGGGATCGGATATAGCAGGGGTACCCGCATCTGATATCAAGGCGATGTTTTGGCCCATCAGCAGAAATTTAATGATCTCGTTGCTGGATTGGTGCTCATTATGCTGGTGATGCGCAAAAACTTTCTTCTGTATATCGAAATGCTTTAACAGCGGCGCCGAGGTGCGGGTATCCTCCGCCAATATCAGGTCGACCTCTTTAAGCACGCGTATGGCCCTGAAAGTCATATCCTCCAGATTACCTATCGGGGTGGGAACTAAGTAGAGTTTACCGGTTTGGTTCATGGTTCATAGATCATAGTTCATGGTAGATGATGGTTATTAGTACGGCCTTTTTAACAATTGGCTATGAACTATGAACCATAAACTATCAACTAATTATATCTTTGCGTAAAAATTATAATAATGCTGCAAGTTAGTTATATCCGCGATAACCGCGAACTGGTTTTAGAACGTTTGGCTGTAAAAAATTTCAAACAGGCCCAACTGGTTGATGAAATTATTCAACTGGATGATAAACGCCGTTCAACTCAAACTAAACTTGACAACACATCGGCCGAGGCCAACGCCGCTGCCAAACAAATAGGCGAACTGATGCGTACCGGCAAAAAGGATGAAGCCGAAAGCATTAAAGCCAAGACCGGCACCTGGAAAGAAGAGATAAAACAATACAACGAGCAACTGACAGCAATTGAAGCGGACCTTTATGAAAAACTGGTACTGCTACCCAACCTGCCGCATTCATCTGTGCCCAAAGGTTTAACGCCGGAGGAAAATGAGGTGGTTTTAGAAAATGGTGACAAGCCTACTCTTCCTGCCAACGCTTTACCGCATTGGGAGTTGGCTGCTAAATACAAACTGATAGATTTTGAATTAGGTGTTAAAATTACGGGCGCAGGTTTCCCGGTGTATACGGGTAAAGGCGCTAAGCTGCAACGTGCTTTGATCAATTTTTTTATTGATGAGGCGGAAAAAGCAGGCTACAGCGAGGTGGGTGTTCCTTTAATGGTGAACGAGGCATCAGGCTTCGGTACTAGTCAATTACCTGATAAGGAAGGGCAAATGTATTTTGTTAACGAGGATAATTTTTACCTGATCCCAACCGCAGAGGTGCCTATTACTAACCTGTATCGCGATGTCATTTTAAAGGGCGAAGATCTGCCGATAAAAAATTGTGGTCATACGCCATGCTTCCGCC
>CAMLFI010000249.1 GCA_946479225.1 uncultured Mucilaginibacter sp.
GTGAAATTGCTTTTAATATAAAACTTAATGGTATTTCAACCAGTAAAGCAGAAATTTCACCTAACGGTAAAGCGGTCATATTATCAAGCTACCTTCCTGATGGCCGGTTAAAAAAGATAACAATAGATGCCACGCCAGAAGTTTTAGAACGACTCCCTAACTATACAGCTACTGATTTTAAAGGCAAATATACCTTGGCTAAATAACTACCGAGATACCTTATAGGATATTTCGATTTTGGGGAGCCGCTGATTTAGTTTTTTACAAAAGCCACCCAATTGGGTGGCTTTGTAATTTATAAGACCTTTTTTGGGAGGCTCAATCGCTCTAAAACAGGGTGATCCAAAGTGTTGCTATAGTGTTGCTAAACTGTTGCTTTTGTGTTGCAAAAGTGATCCAAACTGATCCAAAAAACCACTAATTTGATGCTTTTTCAAATAGTTGATAATCAGTTTTTTACCTGAATTTTATAGCTAACTTTACTTACTTAAAAGTCTGCGTGCCAAAAAACGTTAAAAGCCTGATAATCAAGTTAAATGTGATCCATTTTTTAATGGGACGTATATTTTTTGGATCACCTGATTATTCTACCTTTTTGCCCTTCATGGCGTGGCTTATCGCGGTGTCCATCAGGCGCTCAGCAAAGGGGCGGGTATATTCATTAAGCGCATCAATAGCTTTGTGAATGCGGTCCTTGTCGCCGGCTGTTAGTTCGGTTTTCAGGGCATCAAGCAGTTTATTGGTTTCTATAGCTTCTTCTATGGTAACGTGCTCGCCGTTCTTTTGTAAAAAGCGTTCAACGGTGTAGATCATTTGCTCGCCTTCGGTACGGGCCTCAATCACCATACGCTGCGCTACGTCATCTTTAGCATGGGTAATGCTGTCCATCAGCATTTGCTCCACCTGGTCGTCGGTAATGCCGTAGGTGGGCTTAACTTCAACCTCCTGCTTAACACCCGAGCGTAATTCAATAGCCTGTATCTTTAAAATACCATCGGCATTCAGCAAAAAGTTAATATCCACCTTAGGGAAACCCGCCGGCATTGCCGGGATGCCTTTTAACTCAAACTCTGCCAGCTTACGGTTTTCGCTTATCAGATCGCGCTCGCCTTGGTAAACAGCAATTTTCATGTTCACCTGCCCGTCTTTAGACGTAGTATACTGCCTGCCCGCTTTGGTTGGCACCTTGCTGTTACGTGGGATGATGACATCCATCAAGCCACCCATGGTTTCAATACCTAAGGATAGCGGGGTAACATCCAACAATAAAATATCCCTGCGGTTACCCGCCAGAATATCCGCCTGGATGGCAGCGCCTAAGGCAACCACCTCATCCGGATTTACATCATCATGCACCGGGCGTCCAAAGAAGTTAGACACCATCTTTTTAACCAACCCCGTGCGGGTTGATCCGCCCACCATAACCACTTCGTCAATCTGCTTCACATCTAATTTAGCGTCTCTCAAGGCGTTCTCGCAGGCTTTAATGGTTTGCTGTACCTTAGGTAGTATCAGTTGTTCAAAAGTCACCTTATCAAGCGTACACCATATATCGCCAATCTTCTCGTTAAACAGGCTTTGATGTGAAAGGGCTTTCTTAGCCTCTTCTGCCTTAAGCCTAAGCTCCTGCGCAAGTTCTCTGTTTGCGCTTACCTCGGCAGTATTCAATTGGTTTTGTTCTATCCAGTAGTCAACAATAGCGCGGTCAAAATCATCACCGCCCAAAAAGGTATCGCCGTTGGTTGACAGTACCTCGAATATGCCGTTCTGTATTTGCAATATAGAAACATCAAACGTACCGCCACCCAGATCATATACCGCGATAGTTTTAGTCTCATCAGGGTTAAGGCCAATGCCATAGGCTAAACTTGCTGCAGTAGGCTCATTCACTATCCGTAAAACATCCAATCCTGCCAGTTTACCGGCATCGCGCGTAGCCTGCCGCTGCGAATCGTTAAAATAAGCGGGCACGGTTATAACCGCACGGTTAACCGGAGTTTTAAGCGCATGCTCGGCACGGGCTTTCAATTCTTTTAATATCAGTGAGGATAGTTCTATAGGGGTATAAAACTTATCACCCACGTTTATTTTAACAAGGCTCTCGCTGTCGTCGTCAATAACCTTGTACGAGAAAAAATCTTTGTAATCAGCCACATCCTTAAAGGAGCGGCCAAGTAATCTTTTAACAGAAAATATGGTATTCTGTGGGTCGGTTATCAGGTAGTTTTTGGCTTCGTTGCCAACTGTGATATCGCCGGCCTCGCCAAAGTGCACTATCGAGGGTACTAATACACCCTTACCTGTATCATTAATCACCTGTGGGTTTTTGTCGGGATTAATAAAGGCCACCAGCGAATTGGTAGTACCCAGATCAATACCTACAATAATTTCTTCTTTTTGTATAGAGCCTGTCGCCAGGTTGATAGAAACTTTAGCCATGGTGTTACATTAACAAGGGGCAAAGGTATATAGTTTTGCCCTATGCTGTGTCATGATATTGTGAATTGCATCAAAAGGCATAAATTGCGTGGCATAAGCAGTATGAACGCTAATTCGTCCGTCAGATATATTTTAATCCTCTCGTTGCTTGCCGCGACTACTACAACGGCAATTGCGCAGCAGTTCGGAGGTAACCCTCCATTGGTTAAGTGGAAGCAGGTAAATACCCCTGCTGTAAAGGTTATCTTTCCGCAAGGGCTGGATTCGGTGGCGTTCAATGTCGCCGGAGTTATCCAACGAGTTAACCAGCCCGTTCAACCAACCATAGGCAACACGCAAAAAAAGATCAGCATAGTTCTGCAGGATAAAACGACTATTCCTAACGCATACGTCGGCCTGGCACCTTTCAGAAGCGAGTTCTATTTAACACCCGATCAAAACAGTTTTGAACTGGGCAGCCTGCCTTGGGCCGATCAATTGGCTATACACGAGTACCGCCATGTGCAGCAATACAATAACTTTAATGTAGGCTTATCAAGGGCGTTATCAACCATTTTCGGCCAAGGCGGGCAAGCCGTTGCTAATAGCCTGGCTATACCCGACTGGTTTTTTGAGGGCGATGCTGTTTATAACGAAACACTGGTAAGCAAACAGGGTAGAGGCAGGCTGCCTTATTTTTATAATGGTTACCGCGCGCTATGGGCAGCAGACAAAAATTATAGCTGGATGAAACTGCGCAATGGATCTTATAAAGATTACATACCGGATTGGTATCCCATGGGATACATGCTAACGGCTTATGGCCGCGAAAAATATGGTAATGAGGTATGGCGCAATATTACTCATGATGCCGCATCGTTTAAGAGGCTGTTTTATCCAATGCAAAAGGCGATAAAAAAATATACAGGCAAGCGCTTTGAACAGTTTAGTGCTGAAGGCCTGCGTTATTTAAAACAACAATATCCATATAAACCAACAATTCAACCCTCCAATAATTCAGTAATCAGCAATGAATACCCTGCTTATGTAGATGACAATACGCTTATTTATGTCACATCAGCCTACAATAAACTGCCACAGTTTACGCTCAACAAGAATGGCACTGAAAGTAAAATAAGCACCCGGTCGCGTTCATTGGATAATTACTTTGATTACCGAAATGGCAAAGTTGTTTATGCCGCTTACCGCCCTGACTTGCGCTGGACCTATCGTGACTATAGCGAACTGCGGATTTTAGATGTAAACACCGGTAAGGAAAAGCGACTCACCCAATCAACCAAATACTTTGCTCCGGCTTTTAATGCCGATGGTACGCTGATAGTTGCCGTAAAGACAGTTGCCGGCCAAAGTTGGTTGCATATTTTGGATGGCGCAACGGGTAAAGTTGTTAGTCAAATACCCAAGGCCGGAAATCTGCTATATACCTATCCTAAATTTTATAATAACGAAACGCTGGTAACTGCAGTACGAACGCCGAAAGGCGAAATGTCCCTCGCATTTATTGCGATAAAAACCGGTGCGGTTAAATACCTGTTGCCGTTTGGTTATAGCCCAATTGGTTTTATTACTGTAAAAGACAATCTTGTCTATTTTTCTGCGACATCGGGTAAAAACGACCGGCTATATTCTTTTGACCCAGTAACGGAAAAACTGCTGGAATTTAATACTGATGCCGCAGGCCTTAATCAATATCAGCCGGCCCTATCGGGCGGTAAAATAGCATGGGTTGAGTTTACGGCTTATGGTTACAAGGTAAGCCAGGTTGACAACAACGCTGCAAAATGGAGAAACGCGCCACGACCGGTTAGTCAAAAGCTTTCCAATTTTAACATAAGCGGACTTCAAAAAGATACCGCTGCCAATATTTTAGGTGACCCATCAATACAGCCACTCACCGTTACCAAATACAGTAAGGCGCACGGTTTATTTAACTTTCATAGTTTGATACCCGACTTTAGCGACCCCAACTACAGCCTGGCGCTGGTTGGCGAGAATGTGTTGAATACTTTTCAGTCGCAGTTATCTTTCAATTATAACCGTGACGAGGGCTATAAGCAATTCGGTTTTGATGCTGTATACGGAGCCCTATTCCCATATATCAGGGGAGGTGTTAACTATACCATTGACAGGCGAAGTCTTTTTAATGGCGAGCGCATTTACTTTGACGAAAAGGATGTTTACGTTGGGTTGCGGGTGCCCTTAAATTTTAGCAACGGCACACAAATTACATCGCTAAGTATGGGTAGTGATGCGTATTATACCAGCAATACTTTTCAGGATGCATTCCGCTCGCGTTTCCGCGATCGTAATTATACCTATCTCAGTCATTCAATAACCTTTAGTAACCGCATACAACAAGCCAGACAGCATATTTACCCGCGTTTTGGCCAAAGTATCAGTTTAAGTTACAAGCATGCCATAACCAACTTAAGTGCCACCCAGTTTCTTGCCAACGGAACACTTTACATGCCCGGTGTAATGCGTAACCATAATCTTATGGTAAATGTGGCTCATCAGGAAAA
>CAMLFI010000250.1 GCA_946479225.1 uncultured Mucilaginibacter sp.
TTTGTAGGCTTTAAGCGCTTCAGTAACCATAACCGGCCCAAGGTCAGAACCACCTATACCAATGTTCACAACATCAGTTATAGCTTTCCCTGTATAACCCTTCCAACTGCCTGAAATTATAGCATCGCTAAACTCCTGCATGTGTGCTAATACAGCATTAACATCAGGCATAACATCTTTACCATCTACATAAACAGGCGTGTTGCTCTGGTTACGCAGGGCAGTGTGCAATACCTGTCTGCCTTCGGTTGCATTGATAACATCGCCGTTAAACATTGCGGCAATTGCATCATTTAACCTACACTCATTGGCTAGTTGTAGCAACAGTGCCAAGGTTTCATCATTTATCCGGTTTTTTGAGTAATCAACCAGAATATCCTCAAATTGAAGAGAGAATTTAGCAAATCTTTGATTGTCAGCACTGAAAAGGTCTTTCATGCTCGCTGCTGCCATATCAATGTAATGATCGGTCAGATATTTATAGGCAGTTGTAGTGGTAAAGTTGATGTTTGGCAACATAGTTGATTAAATTTTAATGGAAGCAAAATTAGAATTTAAAATTTAGCGCACCAGTTAAATTTTATTTATAAACCGCTTATAATACGAACACGTTTTCAAAGATTACAAAAATGTTACAATATGATTGCCAATATCGTAACATATTGATATTTTAATTTTGACTATTTAATTTTTTAATTAATAAATTTGCACTGTTGATAATAAAACAATGGTTCTGTAATCAAATTGATAATTAACTCTAAAATGGACTTGAGGTATGTTTGAAAAACTATTTATGCTTGTTAAAAATAACGCCGGGACGGCTGTTATAGACAACCCTTTAATTTCTGCTAAACATCATGAAGCTATTATTAATGACGCATCGAGTTGCATTATCGATGTATTAAAGGGCCAGATAGAAACGGGGAAGTTAAAGGATATGATCAAATACTTTCAGTTTCCGGGCATTTATAGCAACAATCCGCTTATAAGCACTACGGTTAATAAGTTTGCCAATAAGTTGAATAACTATTATGGCTTAGAGCCTGCAGTGGCTCTTAAAACTGCCAAAGCGTTAATTCCGCAGGTTATGCAGCAACTTATTGATCAATCTAAAAACGAGAGTGATAAAGAGTTTTCATTGAACCACTTGTTGGAAATGCTTGGCGGAAGCAACATAAACACTGTTTTAAATCAGCTTACAGCTGCTTAAGATATTTTTTACCTCTGAAAGGAAAGCCTGCCTGTGTAAAATGGGCGGGTTTTTTTGTGCCGATGTTATTAACATAACGGGGTAGGCTACATTTTTTTATATTTGCCACATGACTAAAGAACAGATCCAGGATTTAAGGGATAGATTAATTTCCCTGAGGAGGCATCTTTGACATCGATAAGAAACTCGATGCGCTAAAAGAAGAACAAGAAATAACCATTGGCCCTCATTTTTGGGATCATCCCAAAGAAGCCGAAAAGGTTTTAGCCTCAATCAAATTAAAAAAAGTTTGGACAGATCAATACCAGGCAGTAGCGTCGGTAATAGACGATGCGGCCGTTATGTTTGATTTTTTTAAAAGTGGTGATGCTACAGAAGCGGAATTAAAAGAACAGTATGATCTTGCTGTTAAGGCTGTGGAGGAGCTTGAGTTTAAGAACATGCTCTCGGCAGAAGAGGATCAATTAAACGCTGTGCTGCAAATTACAGCCGGCGCAGGGGGGACAGAAAGCTGTGACTGGGCCGGCATGCTAATGCGGATGTACATTATGTGGGGCGAAAAGAACGGCTATAAAGTAAGCGAGCAGGATTTTCAGGAAGGTGAATCGGCCGGTGTGAAAACGGTTACGTTACAACTGGAAGGCGAATTTGCGTACGGCTATTTAAAGGGCGAGAATGGGGTACACCGTTTGGTGCGGATATCGCCATTTGATTCTAACGCCAAGCGCCACACCTCATTTGCGTCAGTATATGTTTATCCCCTGGTTGACGATACTATAGAAATTGAAGTAAATCCGGGCGATATTGAATTTGAAACTTTCCGCGCCGGCGGTGCGGGTGGGCAAAACGTAAACAAGGTAGAAACCGCGGTGCGTTTATATCACAAACCGTCCGGCATCATTATAAAAAATCAGGAGTCGCGTTCGCAATTGCAAAATAAAGAGAATGCTATTCGCTTATTAAAATCGCAACTGTATGAAATAGAGATGCGCAAGCGTCAGGAAGCATCCAATAAAGTAGAGGGTAATAAAAAGAAAATAGAGTGGGGGTCGCAAATACGCAACTATGTGCTACATCCATATAAGCTGGTAAAAGATCTTCGTACTGACCATGAAACATCAAACGCCCAGGCTGTATTGGATGGCGAGTTGGATGAGTTTTTAAAGGCTTATTTAATGGAGTTTGGTGGCGATAAATAATACACGCTTAATGTACGTTAATATCTCCATGCAAAACATAAATCGTAAGTTAGGGTTATCAAATTAACTCACACTAAACTTTATAATCATGGAGATCAAAAAAGTATTGATAGGTATTGATAACAGCAAAATAGCCGAGCATGCCGCGGAATACGGTTTTGAATTGGCGCGCGCCTTTAAAGGACGTGTAGGGTTGGTTCATGTAATTGAGCCGGCCATAATGCCATTAACCAGCAACGTTGATCCTATGCTTGGCGGAACTATGCAGGATATGGGTGGCAACGATGTGGAGTTAATGGATATACAAAACCAGGCCTCAAACAGAATTGTGGATCAGATTATCGAAAAATTTGGGAAAGACATATCTATTACCCATTTAACTGAGTTTGGCGATACAGCTAATGGCATAATAGAAGCAAGTAAAGAGTTTAAGGCCGACGTTATAGTTGTAGGCACACACAGCCGCACCGGGCTTGACAGATTGCTGATGGGCAGCGTTGCAGAGCATGTGGTTAGGCACGCAACCGTGCCTGTATTTGTTATACCATTACCGCATCACGACGAGTAAAAAGGTTCAGATCGTTAATAAAGCAATCTGAACTTTATAGTATGCTCAATGGCTTTTAGCTCATTTAATATTTCAGGATCATAGCCGGTGTTTACATCGGTTATTACGTAGCCTATCTGTGGGTTAGTAACCAAAAATTCGCCCACTATATTAATATTGTGGCGGGCAAAAACTTCGTTTATTTTAGCGAGAATACCTGGCACGTTTTTGTGAATATGTATCAACCTGTGGGCATTGCTTATGCGCGGTGGTTGCAAATCAGGGAAATTACAGCTGGTATGCGTTTTGCCTTCATTCATAAAAGCAATAACACGCTTAGGTAAAAAGTCGTCGTTACGCGGGTTATGCTTAGGGTCGTCAAAAATTATCACACCGTTATGGCATGCCGCTTCTGATAACTTACGATTCACTTTACCAAAACACCCAATTACTTTAAGGCGCCCGGCATTGCTTATTTGCTCTGGCGTGGGTTGATTGTCTTCATCGCAAAATAATACACCTGCTTCTTGCAGATATTTTTCCTCAATAGTTTCGCGTACACGTACGTTGTAGCCTTCTTTACGCATTTGGGCCAGTGCTTCCTCTTCAATATCGCCAACAACAAGGCACTTTATGCGGTTTTTTGGGTATGATATAGCACGTGGTAGCTTATTGATATATAAAAACTCGTCAAAGCTCGGCGTAATATGGTCTGCTCTTTCTGCTACTGATTTTCTTTCAATATTTTCAGTAAATGCAAAGAACTTCTTTATCATGCCTGATTCCTTCAATTGAAAATCGGAATAGCCATCGCCAATACCGTAAATATCACCTTCCAGTTTCAATTCTTTAAGCAGCTTTACTTTTCCGCCCTCTTGCGATAATGGGTTTTCGCGGTCATAGCCTACAATGTTACCCTCTTCGTCAAACACAAAGGTGTTTGCGTAAATATTTTCTTTTTTGATATGATACTCCGTAACAACGGGGATAATGAATTCCTTAAATCCGCCCGATACAATAAGTACTTCATCCTGATGGTTTTTAAAGAATATTGTATTGCGGGAGAAAGATGTAGATACCTTTTTTTTCAGATGACTTATCAGCTGTTTCAAATGCTCGCGGTTGGCTTGCAAAAGTTTAACCCGGTTTTCTAAACTTTGACTGAAAGACAATCGTCCTTCCATCGACGCATTAGTAAGGTCCTCAATCTGCTGATATATATTTTCCCGGTCGGGATGATTTTTTAAGGATATTCGGGCAAGTTCGTCCAGCGCTTCCACTTGGGTAAATGTGCTGTCGAAATCTATAATAAAATACTGACTCATTTTTTTTTGGATATGCAAAGGTGCAATTTTTGCGCGACGTTTTTTAGTGATTAGCGCAACTTATATAAATCTTAGCCATAGCTTAAACCTTTGCCGGTTCAATTGTCTAAATAATTATTAAAAGAAAGATATAATAGCTATGAAAAAATTGATCTTTTTCGCACTGGCGCTTATTACTTTGTCTGCATGTTCAACACGTTATAATTATTACGTAGCAGGCCTTAACCGCACTAACCTTAGCGCGTACCGAACGTTTGCATGGATGCCGCCGGCTAATGGCACAGCATCAGAAAACAATTTTGTAGCCGATGCCAAAATAAAGGACGCAGCTACACAGGCCTTAACCCAAAAGGGTTTGAGCTTGCAACAGCAAGATCCTGACCTGTTGGTAAGCTACACAAGTATAGTAGGGCGCGGAAGCCGTACTAACTATTATCCAATGTATGTGGGCAGTGGTTTTTATCCGGGTTATGGTGGCTGGGGCTACGGTGGCCTTGGTTGGGGAGGATTAGGCTGGGGCGGCTGGTACAGGCCGTATTACTATGCTTACGGTGCTCCCTTTGCCTACTATGCCGGAACATCAGTTGAGCGCGAACACTATAAGGAAGGTACCCTGATCATTGATTTGGTAGACAGGCGCTCAAAGCAAGTAGTTTGGCGCGGAT
>CAMLFI010000251.1 GCA_946479225.1 uncultured Mucilaginibacter sp.
TACGCCGGCAAAGCGCGATATATTGAAAACCCGCTCACCGAGGCATTCAAGATCTGCCGCACATCTTTTAGCGAAGCTGATTCCGTACTGCGACTGGAACGGAAGCTTAATCGCAGCTTCCCTGCCCTAAAGAAATACACCATGACCATCCGTGGTACGCGCAAGGTTAAAGATTACTCGGCGGCCTACAGCAGCGCCTATCAAAAGCTTTTGCGGGGCATGGTGCAACGCCGCATGCGATCAGCAGTGTTATCTGTTGGGAGCTATTGGTATTCGGCCTGGGTGGATGCAGGGCAGCCTGATCTGAATAAATTGATTGAAAAACCCTTAAGCGCTCCTGAACGCCTGAAAATTCAAAAGGAAGAAAATATATTTAAGAGTGGGAAAATAGCTCCATTCTAGTAGTCCATCTACTTTTTCATCCTGCTCTTTACACCAGCTACTATCGGCGGTATCAGCGATACCACGATAATACCAATGCCGATTAATGAAAAGTGTTCTTTAAAGAACTGCACATTACCTAAAATAAACCCCGCAAACAGGAATATCACTATCCAGGTTACCCCGCCAACAACGTTATATAAAGTATAACGCCCGAAAGGCATGTGGCCAACTCCGGCAACAAATGGGGCTATAGTGCGTATTATTGGCATAAAGCGGCTAAAAATTACCGCTTTGCCGCCATGCTTTTCAAAGAAGGCATGTGTTTGGTTATAGTACTCCAGTTTAAGTATGCGATTGTTAGGTTTAAATACCTTATCGCCCAATATCTTACCAAGTGTATAATTAACTGTATTGCCGCTTATAGCAGCTACAATCAATATCAACGACAGCAGATAAATATCCAAACCTGTGTTACCGCCTGCGATCAACGCTCCTGCAGCAAATAGCAATGAGTCGCCGGGCAGAAAAGGTGTTACCACAAAGCCGGTCTCAGCAAATATTATCACAAATAAGATCAGATACGTCCAACCCTGATACTGGCTGATTATGGTAGACAGATGGGTATCTATATGAAGAATAAAATCGATGAGTTGCTTGATGAGTTCCAAAGGCTTTGTATGTTTTGGGCAAAAATATGAATATATATGGTTAAAGCTTTATTTGTTGGCTATAACTCCCGCTCCAAATGCGGCAGAATCTGTGCGCCCCGCCATTCCATAAGCGTATATGGTTAACAACTTACCATCCTGTACACTTACCCGGTTAATGGTAAATAACACGTTTGCAGGGGTGCCTGCCGGGGTTATTTTAAAATCATAGCTACCCGGTGCCATCTCAATAAATTTTGATACCGTTTTATAGCCGCGGTTAGTAAACGCGGCAGTGCCATTGGCAGTAACGTCTAACCCCGCAGAACGTGGCGAGGCATTAATAAATCTTACTTTTCCGCGCCCCGGGGTACTGGTCGACGAAGTATCGGTGGTGAAAATTCCGGTAATAGATGAATCTACCCGCAGGCCGGTAACAAACAAGGTGTATTTGGTATTGGCCCTTAGTATCGTATCCAGAGAAATTAAATTTGCGCTGGATACGGTTGCCAATGCCGACCGTATTTGCAATGGCGTATCAACCGAAGTCATGGAAAAATAGCCCGAAGGGGTTGGATAGCTGTAAGCAATGTTTCTTTTATTAAAACCAACGTACAGGTTTATGGGGCGCAGATCAGGACTTAGATTAACCACCTGAAACTGGATGTTTGCCCCTACCGGAATAGCGTTATTTGCTTTACCACACGACATGATTCCTGACATCAAAAGCAGCCCTGCGAAACATACCCACAAGTAGGCAGCTCCCTTAGATTTAATATGTAGTAACGCGGATCTCATTTTATCTGTTTGGTATCAATTTTACATCAAAAGCATTATCGCCTGTTCCGGTTACCGTACCCTTTGTAAACAGCGTATAAACGCGACTGGCGGCTAAGATTAAATCGCCTGTTTTTAACGGAACCGGATTTCCTGTCTCGTATATTTCGTAATGATTTTTACCGGCGTTCATCGTAACAAAATCAGTAACCGATTTAAAGGTACGGTTAGTATGGTTAAAATGACCGGAAATGTTGATGTCAAAAGTCATTCCGGGCGAGGTATTAACAAATCTGATCTCTATATCGTTACTTGCCAAAAATACATCCTTCGTTAAAAAAACGCGGTCGGCAGTGTTGCCTGCAATAAAAAACGAATAAATTTTACCGCTATCTAATTGCATAGGCAAATCTACCAACACATTTGGCGTACCGTTCTTTTTTATCTGATACTGATGCAGGCCGGCTAAAACCTGCAGATAACCCAATGAGCCTCCGGGGTAAAAACTTGACGTATAATTAAAGCGGGTTCCGTTCTGGAAAGTATTGAGTGTATCTGCAGTGGCATTAACAACATTCATAAGCGCCTCGTCACCTGGTTCAGGCGGCAGATCGGCATCCATTTTCTTGCATGAAAATAGCATACCTGCCAAAAGCGTTATCAATATTAATATGCTGGTTTTATTCTTCATTGGGCAGCCAATTGCTATTTAACTTACAATTGTGGCTTTTGTTATCTGGGTTCAACAAAAAAGTCCGGCTTTAACACCGGACTTAGATTTTGGATCTATAATTTAAGTTTACACTTAAGCATAACTATTAAGCATCACCGGCATAACCAGCATCAGCACATCTTCGTTCTCATCCCCTCCCTGCGGCAGTAATAAACCTGCCCTGTTTGGCGAAGACATTTCCAAAGATACTTCTTCTCCACTTAAATTTTTCAACATTTCTATCAAAAATCTCGCGTTAAAACCAATTTCCATATCGGTTCCTTCGTACTGGCAGCTTAAGCGCTCGTGCGCCTCGTTGGCAAAGTCAATATCTTCTGATGAAATGTGTAATTCGCTGCCTGTTATCTTCAATCGCACCTGATGGGTGGTTTTGTTAGCGTAGATAGCAACGCGGCTCAATGAACCTAAAAACGCCAAACGATCAATGCTTAGCTTGTTAGGGTTATTTTGTGGTATAACGGCTTCGTAATCCGGGTAACGCTCGTCTATCAGTCGGCAAACCAGGTTAATGTTATTAAACTTGAAAAACGCGCTTGTGCTGTTGTATTCTACTGATACATTCACATCATCAGAAGGTAAAGCCGACTTTAACAAAGCCAATGCTTTTTTAGGCAGAATGAAAGATGTAACGCTTTCTGCCTTTGCATCCAAACGGCGGTAACGTACCAGTTTGTGGGCATCAGTAGCTACAAAGGTTAAGTACTGCGGCGAAAGCTGGCAGTAAACACCTGTCATGGCCGGGCGCAACTCGTCATTACTTACCGCAAAAATAGTTTTGTTAATAGCTTCTGATAAAACCGAAGCAGGCAGGTTTACTGATGAGGCATTCTCAACAACAGGGATCTTCGGGAAGTCCTCGCCGTTTTCGCCGCTCAGTTTATATTTACCGTCGCCGGCATTTATTTCTATAGCAAAGGTGTTATCATCTACAGAAAAAGCAATAGGCTGCTCCGGTAATGATTTCAAGGTATCCAGCAAAATACGCGATGGGATGGCTATACGGCCATTCTCTTTAGCCTCTACAGTTAACGTAGTGGTCATGCTGGTTTGCAGGTCGGTAGCCGAAATAGTTAAGTTTCCTTCCTTTATTTCGAACAAAAAGTTTTCCAATATGGGTAAAACCGTACTGCTGCTTAATGCCCCACTTACTGCCTGTAACTGCTTAAGCAAAGTTGATGTGGAAACTATAAATCTCATATATATAATTAATGATTAATTATCAAAAGTATAAAATTTAGCGAGCATACTTACGCCTGCGTATATAATGTTGAAAAATAGCAAATATTAACACCAAAAGCAAGGGCACAACAGTATTTAAAAGCTGCCAAAACATTTTTTCACTTTTAACGCGGGCCCTGTCCAACAGGCGCAATTGTACCTCTTTATTGCGCAGGTCAATTAACCCCGAATCATCAGTTAAGTAGTCTGCAATGTTCAATAAAAGATTTTTATTACCAAAGGTCTGGCGTGTATAACGATCGTATCCCAAAGGGAAAGGTGAGCCATCTGCGCTAACCTGGTTTTTAAAAATATCCCCGTCGCTTAGTACTACCATTTTAGTGGGAACGCTTTCTGTTGTTGTGGCACCGCTGATCCCAACACCCTCTGGCTGTGGGCGGTTTTTAAAGTTAGATGTAAACTTACCCTCAAGTAATACACCCGTTATTTTAGGCTGGCTTTGGAAGGCTTTAGGATCGGGTTCCTGCTCAATGGCCTGCAAGGATAGCTGATGCGGGGTTTTTAGTTTTTTATTGTAGATGGATGATGTTAGCAGCACTGTTTTGCGCGTATTCTTAGTATCAAGCACGTCAATGGTTGAAGGGAACTCACTGGATATACCTTCCAGATTTTTAACTATTGGATGTTTGGACCACGGCACAAATACAGGGTAAAACAGCCAGGGCACCATTTGGATCTGCGCCTGCCCGCCAACCTTTCCGGTGCTAACGGGTATTTGCGCGCTGCTTATGTCCGCTATCAGATCGTAGTTAATGCGAACACCGTAAACAAACAACTGGTCGTCAAGATTCAGTTGCCTCGGGAAAGCCATTTGCTCGCCGCCGTGACCACGCATGCTGTCCAGCTCCGCACTTACCTGGTCAATGGCCCACAGCACGCGGCCACCTCGCATTATATATTGGTCCAACTTAAATTTCTCCGCTTCGGTAAAGGGCTTTGCAGGCTTGGGTATTACCAGCATCTTAATATTCCGCAGGCTGTCAAAAGGGATGCTTTGCAGATCAACCCGGCCTACTAAAAAACCGTCAGACAAACTGGCCATCGCATCATTCAGTTGAGCATCATTCAATTCATCATGTCCAATTGTAAAGCCGATTGCCGAACGCCCGCCGCTGCTTACTTTTTTTAT
>CAMLFI010000252.1 GCA_946479225.1 uncultured Mucilaginibacter sp.
CCTTTAAAACAATCTCTTCGTTACGGGCTAACAAAGGCAAAATATCTTTAGCGTGAACTATACCTACTATCTTGTCAATCACTTCATCATATACCGGCAACCGAGAATACCCCTCGGAAATCAGCATTTCTAATAGCTCCTCTTTTTGGGTACTTATCTCAATGCCCGAAATTTTGGTACGCGGCACCATGATATTTTTTACAACGCGTTCATTAAAATCGAACACGTTTTGAATGAGTTCGTGTTCAGATGAATCTAAGGCGCCGGTCTCTCTGCCCTGCTCAAGCAGATACTGCAGCTCTTCTGAACTGTGATGGGCTTCGTGCCCGGCAACCGGGTGTATGCCAAATAGTTTCAGCATAAAATTGGCAAACCCGTTTAATAACCAGATTGCAGGCCTGAAAACTATGTAAAAGAACCTAAGTGGTATAGATACCGCCATAACTGTTCGCAACGAACGCTGTATGGCTAACGACTTAGGCGCTAGCTCCCCAAAAACGATATGAAAAATGGTAATGGTTGCAAAAGCGATAATATGGCTTGCCGTAATAACACCAGGGGCAAGGTCAATATTAAACGCTCTGAATGCGTTTACCATTAAATTAGTAACTACTTGCTCACCAACTACACCCAATCCTAACGATGCTATAGTAATGCCAAGTTGAGTAGCTGCCAGATAACCATCCAGGTTGTGCATCATACCGCGGGCTATTCTTGCCACGCTATTGCCCGCTTTTGCCCGTAACTCGATCTGAGATGTACGAACCTTAACCATAGCAAATTCTGCAGCAACAAAAAAGCCGTTTAAAAGAACCAGAAAAATGGTCGCGAAAATACTAAATCCGCTTATATGATAATCGCCCGGGTCCATTAAATGTTTATTGGTGAAGGGAAGGTAGACTGGTAAAGCTCAAGGCTCTCTGCAATTACCTTGTGTGCGTACCGTTTGCCTAACATATGCTCAATGGTAACATTCTTACCTTCCAGTTTTTTATAGTCTTTAAAAAAACGTACTATCTCCGTCATAGCATGGGGCGGCAACTCATTAAGATCATTAATGTAATTTACCGACATATCATTTTTTGCTACCGCTATAATTTTATCATCTTGCTCGCCATTGTCAACCATGTGCATAACACCAATAACTTTGGCTTCGATCATCGCCATAGGGAACACATCAATAGAGCATAGTACCAAAATATCCAGCGGATCCTTGTCATCGCAATAAGTTTGCGGGATGAAGCCATAATTGGCAGGATACATTACTGACGAAAATAAAACCCTATCTAATTTAAGCAGGCCAGATTCTTTGTCAATTTCGTATTTAGCCTTTGAGCCTTTTGGTATCTCAATTATAGCATTAACAATTTCAGGAACGTTTTCGCCAGTAGAAACCTGGTGCCATGGGTGGAGTGTAGCCATATATATTATTTATGTTTTTCAGCGCTTGCTGTTTTTCTTTTAAAAAAAGCTATCAGCAGCGGTATTGATGTAATAACTATGAGCCCTAATATAACATATTCAAGGTAATCATTCAACTGAGGATACTTTCGCCCTAAAAAATATCCGGACAAAATAAAGGTGCATGTCCACGCAATACCGCCAGCCAGATTGTATATCGTAAATTTTTTAAAATCAACTTTAACAACCCCTGCAAAGATAGGTGCAAAAGTTCTTATTATAGGGAAAAATCTTCCCAAAACTAATGCCATACCGCCATGCTTATTGTAAAATTCTTCGGCAACTGTTATATAGCGTTTTTTGAAGAAAAGGGATTCGTCTTTTTTGAAAAGCATTGGCCCCGTGCGATAGCCAAACCAGTAACCTGTGTAATTTCCTAAAACACCCGCTGCTGTAACCGAAAAAAGGAGAGTAACTAATTGCACATCTATTCTGCCAGACGCACACAGCAATCCGGCCATGAATAAAAGATAGTCTCCGGGTAAGAAAAACCCAAAGAATAAACCCGTTTCTGCATATACTACAATCAGTAAAAAGTAAAACCCTCCCGTACTTAAAATAGAATTAGCATCGGTTAAGTTTTGTAGGTATTCCCAAAAGTTTTCCATTAACTATATTTGTAAAACTACAAATATTAAATCAATTAGATAAGGGTTTTGGTTTTAATGAATTAAATGAGATGCGATATCAGGTCGGGAAATATTCCTATAACCACTGTAGCAATAGCTGCAATTGCAAAAACAAAAACATAATTACCGGGCACTATCACAGCCGTACGCTCGCTATTGCGGAAATACATTGCAATAATAACCCTGAAATAATAGAATATACTGATAATGGCGTTTATAACCGCTAACACGGTAAGCCATACCTGCCACTTGCTTATAGCAGTGCCAAACATGTAAAATTTACCTATAAAACCTGCGGTTAACGGAATGCCCGCCAACGAAAGCATAGCTACAGTTAATACCAAAGCTAAAAACGGGTTCGTTCTTCCCAAGCCATTAAAGCTGTCAAAACTGTCGCTGCTTGTTTGCTGCTGCACCAATATAAGGGCACCGAACGCAATTATTGAAGCTATTGAATAGGCGCTGCCATAAACAAATATCGAAACCGCTGAGCTCCCACCCAAGGCAATTATTGCAAAGAGCATATAACCGGCGTGCGAAATGCTTGAATAAGCGAGCATGCGTTTAAAGCTTTGCTGATATAATGCAGTTATATTTCCGATAAACAGGGTGAGAATGATAATGATTGATAATGGTTGCATCCAAAAGCCACTTGCCACGCCGAATGAAACCGAAAACAAACGGTAAAATGCCGCAAATCCGGCTACCTTAACAACAGTAGACATAAACGCAGTAATGAGGGTTGGAGAACCTTCGTATACGTCAGGGGTCCAGAAGTGGAAAGGTGCGGCGCCAACTTTAAAGCACAGACCAATTAAAATCAGTATCATACCGGTGAATGACAACCAATCTATATGGGTATCGTGCGACATCCATTTACCGATCTCCTCCAAATTAAAAGACCCGGACGCTCCGTAAATCAAAGTAATACCGAACAGTAAAAATCCCGTTGAAAACGCTCCCATTAAAAAGTACTTCAACGCCGCCTCATTCGAAGCGAAATCACGCTTCTTGATACCTGCCAGAATGTATAAACTTACAGACATAATTTCGATGCCGATAAACAGCATAGATAAATTATAGTAAGATACCATTACAATAATACCGGCAAGCGAGAACAAAATGACCGCATAATACTCGGCTACGTGCGAACTTATGCGCTCAAAATAATCCTTTGACAGCAACAATATTAATATAGTTGATATAATAGCAACTGATGAAAAAACTACTGAGAAATTGTTAAACAACATCATGCCACTGTAGATCGGTGTAGCACCGTCATTCCAATGACCTAAAGCCAATCCGAATGCGGCCAATAATCCAATTATGGTAACAGGTAGCAGTGCTTTCTGCATTTTATACAGGCCCAGGTATAGCAGCACAATAGGTAAAACAGATATAACTATTAGAGTATTCATATTAAACTACCTGAGATTTATTGTATTTATCAAATTGTTCACCGCAGCTTCTGACAGGTGTAAAATAGGCTGCGGATAAACACCGATACCAATTATTAAAAAGCAAATTATACCAAGCACTATAGCTTCTGAGCCTTTAACATCTGCAAAGACAGCAGTTAAAGCATTAGCTTCGCCCTGCATCACATTTTTGTACATGCGCAGCATGTATACCGCGCCAAAAATTATAGTTAAACCGGCAATTGCGGCCAGCCATATATTATATTGATAAACGCTGTTCAGCAATAGAAATTCACCTATAAAGCCATTGGTAAGCGGCAAGGCCACAGTACCTAATACGATGATGAGAAATGCGATAGAAAAAACAGGTGCTGATTTTGCTATGCCACCTAATTGAGAAAGATCACGCGTGTTTAAACGACGACTGATAATATCCCATATAAAGAACATGCCGACAACATTAATACCGTGACTGAGCATCTGGATCATTGCTCCTTGCAAACCTTGTGCGTTCCAGGCAAATATACCTGCCGCTATAAGGCCAACGTGTGCTATTGATGAATAGGCTACTAAACGCTTACCATCTGTTTGGGTAAACGCGATTATCGATGCGTATACAATACCTACTACTGATAAGATGATGGTTAAATTTTGCCATTCAAAAGCGCTTATAGGCGCATTAGGGATCAACCATCTGATAACGCCGTAAACACCCATTTTTAGCATAATACCTGATAGCATCATGGTACCTGCTGAAGGCGCTTCGGTATAAGTATCCGGCTGCCAGGTGTGAAAGGGAAATACCGGCATCTTTATAGCAAATGCCAGGAAGAACGCCCAAAATACCCAAACCTGTTGGTCGTGGCTTAAACCGGCATGATAAAAACTGTCAAGGCTGTAAAGCTTGTCAGCAGTTAACGAATACAGGTAAATTATGGCTACCAGCATAAATAGTGAACCGGCAAACGTGTAGATAAAAAACTTAATGGTTATACGAACTCGATTTTCGCCACCCCATAGCGCGCAGATAAAGTAGATAGGTATTAATGCTGCTTCCCATCCAACGTAAAACAGAAATCCGTCTAATGCAGTAAATACTACCAGCATAGCGGCCTGCATAAATAAGATCAGGGCGTAAAATACACCCGCGTTTTTATAGTTATGCTGATATGTTGTAAGGATAATTAACGGAACCAGCACAGTGGTTAACAACACCATTATCATGCTGATACCATCAATACCAGCAGTAAAATAGATGCCTAAACGTGATATCCAGGGTACGTCGATTTTAAACTGCGTGCTGGCATCGGGCACAAAATTGCTTAGAAAAAACAAAGCCACTGCCAGTTCAACAACCGAGAAAAATAAAGCGGCGTGTTTGGCTGTTTCGTTTT
>CAMLFI010000253.1 GCA_946479225.1 uncultured Mucilaginibacter sp.
CCTAATGCCATTGCAGAATCTAACGTTACTTTTAAAATACCCCTAAATCCAACTGTGGCTACCAGCCATACCTCAACCCCTATGGGCCCAATGGGAGTAGCCATTAATGGTGTTCCTATATTTAATCAATATGCCGCAGGCGGGTCGCCGTTAACCGGCGAGATAAACAGCTTTGACCAATACTACGGACACCCGCAGCAGCAGGGCATGTACCACTATCACGCAGAGCCTTATTATCTGACAGCTCAAAAAGGCAAGGACGCATTGATAGGCTTTTTGCTGGATGGCTTCCCGGTATACGGCCCTAACGAAGGCGGCAGGGCAATAACCAATGCCGATCTGGACGTATATCACGGTCATACCGCCGTCACTGCAGATTATCCTGCAGGTATTTATCATTATCATACAACCGCCGCAGACCCTTATATCAACGGAAATCAGTTTTATGGAACACCGGGTACAATCTCTCAATAAAGTATTACTGCTGTTTTGGGCTGCTATAGTGCTGATAACCTTTTATAGCAGCACCAGGCCACGAACTATACCAGACACGTTGGTTGCCACAACCGACAAGAATTTGGTATATAAAAACGGTTTTTTATACTATAAGAACCAGGCTTATACGGGCTGGTTGTTTGAAAATTTTGAGAACGGCAACCGCGCGAAAGAAATACCCTACTACGAAGGAAAAATGGACGGCACCATGAAAACCTGGTATGGCGATAAAACACCCGAACAAGAGCGTTTCTTCGTTTCGGGCGAAAAGCAGGGAGTTCATCGCGGGTGGTGGCCTAACGGCACACCTAAGTTTGAGTACAGTTTTGTTGATGATGAGCATGAAGGCGCGGCTAAAGAGTGGTTTAGTAATAGCAAGCTTTACCGCACATTCCATTATAAAAAGGGGCACGAACTGGGGCAGCAGCAAATGTGGTGGGAGGATGGCAGCATCAGGGCAAATTATGTTATTAAAAACAACCGCCAATATGGGTTGATAGGCCGCAAGCTTTGTAAAAACGTGGATAAGTAATGAAAACGGTTAATTTGTTGGGTATTGCTTTCTTGCTATGTGTCTTCTACGGATGCAAAGAGGAAAACAACGGACTACCCTTTTACAACACACCTGATTTTACGCCTGTTTGGCTCCAACAAGGCGATGATGATTACGATAAGATCCACACTATTCCACCGTTTAGCTTTACCAGCCAGCTTGGCGAAAAGGTTACCAATAGAACCACAGCAGGTAAAATATACGTGGCTAACTTCTTCTTTGCATCATGCAAAAACATTTGCCCTGCGATGATGACCAACCTGGAGAAGGTGCAGAAAACATTTAAAAACAATGCGGGTGTGCTTATTCTTTCGCACTCGGTAACCCCATTGAAGGATAGTGTGGCAGCCTTGCGGAAATATGCCGATGAGCGCAACATCGACAATAAGAACTGGCTTTTACTAACCGGCGACAGGGATGCCACCTATACACTAGCACGGCAGGCTTATTTTGCTGATGAAGCTGGTGGCTACGGCAAAAAACCCGACGAGTTTCTGCATACTGAAAACGTGGTTTTGCTAGATACTAAGGGCCGCATACGCGGGGTTTACAATGCCTCGCTGGCGGTCGAGATAGATATGCTGATTGAGGATATAAAGCTGTTGCAGACGGAAGCAATATAAGGGTAATATAAACGGGGTGTTGCAGAAAAATATAGCAACAGATGCAACAATTGCAACAGCAATTTTGGCTAACAAACTGATTATTAAATAACTACAGTTTTTCCTTGCAACACTTTGCAACAGACTTATTCGTCAGGAAAATTAGCTGTAAAATCCCCATAATTGTTTGATTATAAACGAATTGCAGAATAGGAAAGTTTACACTTTTTTTGCAACAGCTTTTGGAGCGCCCTCTTGGTGACTGCCCTAAGCCGAATCTACTGTAGTCATAGACTACAGGCATAGTGATCCGAAGTTGAAAAACTTCGGATAGCGGTTACGACTAAAAGAATTCCTACCTTAATGCCATGAATGTGCTCTCCCGTTACCTGGCAGATTTTTCCGCTTTGCTGTTTCCGCATCTTTGCCCGGCGTGTGGTGAGGCCTTGATGGCTAATGAGCATGTGCTTTGTACAGATTGCCGATATAGTTTGCCATTCACCAATTTTCATTTACAGGCTGATAACGTGGTTGCGCGGCAGTTTTGGGGTAAACTGAATATTGAAGCGGCTTATGCCATGTATTACTTCACTAAAGGTGGGAAAGTGCAGAACCTGTTGCATCATTTAAAATATAAAAACATGCCTCAGATAGGCAAAGCGCTGGGCAGCATTGCTGCAGAGCAATTGCAAAAAAGTGAAGTATTTAAGCAGATAGATCATATAATTCCCGTTCCGCTGCATAAGCGACGAATGAGAGAACGCGGGTACAACCAAAGCGCATGCTTCGGCGAGGGTCTGGCTCAAAAGCTAGACGCCGATCTAACAGAAAACAATTTGGTAAGAATCCGCCATACCGAAACACAAACACATAAATCGCGCTTTGCCAGGTTTGAAAACATGCAGGAGGTATTTGCGGTGAAAGATCCGGATCGGCTTATCAACAAACATATCCTGCTGGTTGACGACACCATAACTACTGGCTCAACTCTTGAGGCTTGTGGCATAGAACTGCTTAAAATACCGAGAGTGAAACTGAGTATAGCTACTATTGCGTACGCGGAGTAGGGTTAATTTTGAATTATTGGATTACTGAATTATTGATTTGATATAAGCACAAAAAGCCGCACAGATTTTCATCCATGCGGCTTTCTTTAAAAGAAAATAATAACTTAATTAAGGAAGGGTTACTGTTCCCATGTTATTCACCTGTCCGGTTACTACGGTTACACCAGTAACGGTTTTAACTGCATAAGGCGAAACCGGCTCGAACCTAACGTTGTAAGTTCCAGCTGGTAAACCAGGGAAATAGAATTTTCCGGTTGCATCTGCCATGGTACCAACGGTATCAGTACCCATAATAGCATACACGCTAGGTGAAGCTGCGGCCGGTGAAACCATTCCGGTAATTACGCCTGACGTAGCTTCGGCAATAGCACGTATAACAGGTTTTAAAATGTACTTGCCGCTTCCGGTAAGCACAATAGATTTGGCTACGTCAAAGTCTAACTTAAGGGTGTACGCTACTCCGGCTGTTAAATTGTCGTGCACATTAAGCTTTACACCTGATGTTTGTCCGCTTGGTGTCGTCAAATCATACGTTACACCACCTACAACAACCTTGTTACCGGTATCATTCAATACCAAACGAACCTGTTGAATGGTTCCGGCGGGAATATCGGCATCGGCAATTAAGGTATCGCGTCCGTTTCTGAAACGTAAAATGTCAATAACGCCGCCTTTAAGGTCCAGTGTACGTTCGCCATTGTCCGTCACCACTACTACGCTTTTCACATTAAGGAAAACATTGCCGAAGACGCCTGGCGCGTCTGTCAGCCTTACAGATACATGGGCCGTGTTGTCGCCGTTGTTGTTATCTTTTTTACAAGAAAAAAGGCCAACACTTAAAATTGCTGCAAAAAATAATATCTTTTTCATATGTATATTGTTAAACATAAAAGCCGTTCCTGCAATAATAATGCCCTCACAAAAAATAATATTAGCCCATAGCTATTCACAGACAGTTACTGATTGGCCGGGCTGGCCTGTTACTGACTTCAAAATTATACACGTTGGCTATTTAGGGGGTCAACAAAGAATGCCGCGTATATCCGGGCGGTGTCGATCAGCCGGGTTAGACCTAAAAAGAGGGATTTTTTTACAGTCGAAAAAAAGTTTGTGGCACTAAACACGCCACAGCACCGGAATCTGTACCTATGATTTTTGGTACCGGGTTAGTTTATCAAACAGCGCTTTTGGCTCAAAGGGCTTCAAAATATAATCATTCATACCGGCATCACCTATCTGGCTCATTTGGTTGGTAAGCATAGATGCGGTTAGCGCTATTATGGGTAATTGCTTAAAATATGGCTCCAGGTTTGCGCGTATTATCTGCGTTGCTTCCAGTCCGCCCATTTCAGGCATATGGATATCCATCAACACAACATCATAATTTTTATTGGTCTCAACTTTATTAACTGCCTGTAACCCGTTTTCGGCGAAATCAATAGTGGCTCCCCACTTTGTCAATATTTTATTGATAAGTAAGCGGTTTATCTGGTTATCATCAACTACCAGTACATTAATATTTAAACCTGTTTCCACGTTGTTGTTATTATGATGGTTTCTATCTGCCTTTTTAAATGTTATAGCAAACCAAAAAGTTGAGCCTTTACCCGGGCTGCTCTCCACGTTAATACGCGAATCATGCAGTTCTATCAACCTTTTGCTTATAGCCAAACCTAAACCTGTGCCACCGTATTTACGGGTGGTATCTGCTTCGGCTTGTTTAAACGTCTCAAATATCGTATTTAATTTGTTATTTGCTATACCAATTCCAGTATCTGTTACGGCAAATCTTATTCGCGCTTCGTGCTCGTTCTGCTCAACCACTTGTAATTCAACAGTTACGCTCCCTATGTCAGTAAACTTAACGGCATTGCTTACCAGGTTAAGTAATATCTGAGACAGCCTGGTTCTATCGCCTACAATGGTTGTGGGTACATCAGCAGCTATTTTTTGGATCAGTTCAATTTTCTTTTCCTTGGTTTTAAACTGCATTGATCCGGTAATGCCCTGCACCAGATCGCGCAGATCAACAGTCGTATTTTCCAGCTCGATATTGCCTGTTTCTATCTTGGTAAAATCAAGCACATCATTAATAAGCAGCATTAAATTTTCTGCAGAGAACTTAAGTATATCCAGGTTTTCTTTTTGCGACGCATCCGGATTACCCTCCTGCAATAAATGCGAC
>CAMLFI010000254.1 GCA_946479225.1 uncultured Mucilaginibacter sp.
CGTTTAACCCGATGGTGCTCTCCCACCCATTCATTTCGGGCAGATTATACTTTATATCATAATTGAGTGTATTAAGCACCACATACAAGCCGGGCTGTGCAGGCGCTGTAGGGTGATTATATTCCCTGCGCACACTCTGCTGCACTGCAAAAAGCGCATCTATGCTACCCTGGCCAACATTTAAAAGTCCGTGCGTGTAAACCCGATAATGTTGTATATGCTGATATAATGGAGATAGCTTATAAGAACCTAGTTCAACATCGGTAACAATAGGCCGGTTGGTAATATCGTCTTTATCAGCTTCATAAACTTGTTTTGTAAAACGGCGGCTAAATTGCTCTCGGCTGCCATCAGGTATTTCCTGTTGATTATTGTAAAGGTTGGCCGCTATTTTAAACTCACCCCATTGCTTATTCACCTTAGCCATTGCAGATAAGGTGAGTTCATTAAAGCCCGTATTATAAACAAGCCCGTCAACGCTGTTTCGATAGTCATGAGCTCGTTTCGTAGAGCTTCTTGCACTATACTTCCAATCGCCGTTTTTGTAATTAAGACCTAAGGAAGCTCCGAGGCTACCGTTGTTTGTATGCGCCTCCGTACTTACATCGCCGTGCAATTTGCTGTCGTCTTTATAAACCACATCGGGTATCATATTAATCACACCCGCCAATGCATCCGATCCATAGGTTAAACTTGCCGGGCCTTTAACTACCTCTACCCTGCTTATACTGAACTGATCTATCTCAATACCATGCTCATCGCCCCATTGCTGGCCCTCCTGCCGCACGCCATCATATAAAGTTAAAACACGGTTGTAGCCAAGTCCCCTTATAAACGGCTTTGATATATTGGGCCCCGTAGTAACAGCGCTAACACCCGGAATACTACGGGCTATGGCATCAACTATGTTGGTGTTTGCCTGGCTGTTGATAGCCTTACTCGTCATTACCGCGATGGGTACAGGATTACTTCGTATTTGTGTGGCCCTTGTAACACCTGTTATCACTACCTCGCTGAGGTTCGTTTCTACAGGTGTTAATATGATGATTACTTCGGAAGACGTCTCAGTGCTAACCTTTACAGGTTGTTTTTGCAGCGCATACCCCAAAGCAGAAACCTGCAATTCATACTCCCCCGAAGGTATATTGGTTAACCGGAACTGACCGTTCTCATCTGTCTTGGTTCCGGAGGTTGCACCCTTCACTTTTACCGTAGCAGATGCTACGGGCTGGCCATTGGCCAGTATTTTACCGCTTATGCCACCCGTTTGTGCATTTACCAATTGCGGCCAAATGACAAATAAAATTAAACCAATGCGACAGAAAACGTTGAACATTTTAGTAGTAAATTACACCACAAAGCTAATAAATAAAATTAGGCACACCTAATTTTAGGTAACCAAATTTATTTTACTTAGTTTTGGGTAAACCAAAAAGATGAATACACTATCTGAAGAGAATTATTTGAAAGCTATTCTCAGGTTGTCACAAAAGTCTGACGAGAAGATTACCGCTACGGCTATTGCCGAAACTTTGGGCAATAATGCTGCTTCGGTAATTGATATGATAAAGAAGCTGTCGGATAAATCATTAATAGAGTACGACAAGAAAAAAGGTGCGCGGCTGACTCCGCAAGGCCTAAAGGATTCCATCCTGATAATGCGTAAACACCGTTTGTGGGAAGTATTTTTACTAGAAAAATTAGGATATCACTGGGATGAGATCCATGATATAGCAGAAGAATTAGAGCATATAAGTGATCCAACCCTTGCAGACAGACTGGATAAATTTTTGGGCTTCCCCGAATATGACCCTCACGGCGATCCGATACCTACCTCAAGCGGTAAACTTCCTAAAACTTATACTGTGAGCTTATCTGACGCCAAAACAGACGCCAACTGCCGGGTTGCTGCCGTTAGAGATACCAGCACAGCTTTTTTGCAATACCTGGTTAAATTAGGCATCGGCATTAACTCTCAGATAAAAGTGGTGGAAAAGATCAGCTATGATGGCTCATTGGTTATTAAGATCAACAATGGGGAAAATGTTACTGTTTCACAAAAATTCAGCGAGAATATTCTTATTAGTTAATTGCGTACAACCCAATGTGCTGTGTAACCATATACACACAACGGGGTATAAATAACACGGATTTTTTTACCATACAGGTTGTATATTTGCTTAATACAACAATTTATCAACTGGACCGATTATTGCCACCTTATCATTAAACTACAATCATGAACAAACTTTCCTTTTGTCTTTCAACTACGTTCGCGGTGCTGCTTTTCACCGCACTTATAAGCTGCAAAAAAAGCGATCCGGGTGTAGAACCCCCTCCACCGGTAGCAACAACTGCTGTAATTGACAGCACCGGCATTACTAAAGGTGCCGTAGAAGGCTCGGTCGCAATCGGGGCCGAGGTGGATGATCTGATGGAGAATTTTACTTTTAACAAAACTGTTTCTATCAACTTTAGTGGAGTAACAGCTACTATTACAAATGGAGTTGCCGGTGTGACTATTACATCAACCGGTGCTGATTTGGTAATACGTTCAACAGTAGATAATGTTGAATATGCAGTTACAGGTACTACTACAAACGGTTCACTTAGGATTTACAGTGATTTCAGATTTAAACTTACATTAAACAACGCAAATATCACGAATGATAATGCTCCCGCTATAAATATTCAATCAGAAAAGACCGCTTTTATTGTATTGGCTCCGGGCACTACAAATACACTTGTTGACGGTGCTACTTATGTAAAAGTAGGAACGGAGGACATGAAGGGTACCATTTTTTCTGAAGGGCAGTTGGTATTTAGCGGAACCGGGGCCGTTTCAATTACAGGTAACAACAAGCATGGCATAGTGAGTGACGACCACATCAGAGTGCGCAGCGGCAACATTACCATTGCAAATGCTAAGAGCGATGGTATACATGCTAACGACTATTTTGTTGCAGATGGCGGTGTTATTAAAATAACATGTAAAGATGACGGGCTACAAGTTGAGGAAGGCTTTGCAATTTTCAACAACGGAAATACCACTATTAATGCCGACGACAAAGGAATCACATTAGATTATATAGGAACTGATCCTTTAATAATTCCTTATGCCAATATCAACGGCGGTGCGCTTACCATAACTTCGGTTGGCGAGGCTTTGGAAAGCAAAGCTGCGGTAACTATAAATAAAGGTGATATAAAACTAACGTCGCAGGATGATGATATAAATGCAGCAACCGGTGTTTTTATAAACGGTGGTAATATATACGCTATAAGTTCTGCTAACGATGCTGTTGACTCAAATGGAGGGTTTACAATGACCGGCGGAAAACTAGTAGCTTTAGGCTCGATAGCCCCTGAAGGCGGTATTGACTGCGATGCGCATCTGCTTAAAATTACCGGCGGTATTTTAGTGGCAACCGGTGGCACCACCAGTGCACCAAGCCCTACTGCATCAACTATTCGTACATTGGTAATGGGCGGAGCAGCTGCAAATCAAATAATACATATTGAATCGGCAGATGGTGTTGAAGCGTTAACTTTTCAAGCTCCAAAAGCTTATGCTACTTTGTTGTATGCTTCTGCCAAGTTAAAAGCCGGAACGGTTTACAATGTTTATACCGAAGGAAGTGTCTCATCAGGAGTGAACTTTAACGGTTTGTTTATGAGTGGTACTTACACAAAAGGCACTAAAACAAGTACATCGTTTACTACTACCACTATAGTTACACAAAGCGGCGGTACTGTGAGCGCAGGATAAATTTCCCTTAGATATATAATAACAAAGCCCGGTAACATGCGTTATCGGGCTTTGTTATTTACATTAAAAAATTATCCAAAGCAGATCTACAGCTAAGATAATTACAACGACAAAATTTAATATTTTCACACTTCGCGGAGTTTCGGGATAGTAGTCTTTATCAGAAAATTGCATAATCACTAATCAAATATTTATTGCTTTTTACGCAAAAAACTCCCTTTAGGTTTTCATAAACGATAAATTTCTTTTTATTGTGGTTATTTTAAATAAACGTAAGTTATACCATCTCCGCCTCTATCGGCATGCTCATCTTCAAGTCTGTCAACCTGATCATATTTTTTGAGGTATTGTCTTATCATCTTACGAAGAATACCATCGCCTTTACCGTGTAATATTTTAAGGCTACCGAAACCCATCATTAATGCGCGATCAAACAAACGCTCAATGGCGCCAATCGCGTCTTCGGTACGCATGCCGCGTACATCTATCTCCGGATTAAACCCGGCAAGGTCATTGGTTTGGCTACTAAAGCTCCGGCGAATCTCTTTTGGGACGGCTGATTTTGAAACCTTTTGTACTCGCTTCCTTTTTGCAACCGTGCGAAGATCGCCAATGGCTATTATAATGTTGTCCCTGGCTATTTCCATTACCTGACCTGTGGTTTCCGAATCGGTCAGTTTTACCCAATCACCAATTTTTAACTCGTCTGTGGATGGTTCAATTTTAGGTGTCGGTGCTTTTACAATATTCTTTTCCAGTTCGCGGCTCAAATTATCGCGCAGTGTGCGGGTTTTTTCCTTATCGGCGTTATTGCTCTTTATCTCTGCAATGGTATTCTCTACCAGCTTATTGGCGTTTAGTATTATGTTTTTGGCCTCGTCTTTAGCCTTGCGAATCAGTTCCTTCTTGTTGTCTTCAAGGTAAGTTTTCAGCTTTTCGTTCTCAGCCAATAAAAGGTTCACATGTTTTTGCTGGCGATCCAGTTTAACGCGGGTGTCCAATATTTCCTTCTTCTCGCGCTCTAAACCAACCAATAAGGTATCTACATTTTTTTGTCCGGCACTTATTTTGGTTTTTGCGAGATCAAGCACCTGCCGGGGCAGGCCTATTTTCTGCGCTATCTCAAAAGCATA
>CAMLFI010000255.1 GCA_946479225.1 uncultured Mucilaginibacter sp.
TTCTTTCAGGAGTTTCGTCTGGTCTATTACCGTTGCCGGTATTTTGATTATTCGTTTCCATAGGTTTATTGTTTAATTATTGATTAAATAATAACTATAACCATGCCAATAATTATCGACAAAGGAAACAAATTGATGTAGAAGTGGAGTTAAGAAGATTAGTTTGGATAGAGTTGTCTAAGTGTGTCAACAACGAAATCTATCTCCTGACGGGTGTTATACTTTGAAAAAGAAAACCTTACAGACGGCCGGGATGAACTCGCACCAATAGCCGTAAGCACATGCGAACCTATATCTGTTCCTGAACTACAGGCACTACCACCCGATACGGAAATGCCTGCAATATCCAGCTTAAACAGCAGCATATCTGCAATGTCTGTTTCAGGGAACGATACGTTTAGTACTGTATACAGGCTTTTATCCGGCGCGGTTTCCCCATTAAACTGAATACCGGAAACATTGGCCTGCAATTGATCGATCATGTAGCTTTTTAAACCTTGAATGTACTCCCGGTGCTTATCCATATCGGCATAGGCTAAGTCAAGCGCCTTTGCCAAGCCAGTTATTCCGTAAACATTTTCGGTACCGCCACGCATGTTACGTTCCTGCGCTCCACCGTATATAAGCGGTTTTATCTTTATTTTATGGTTGATATACAAAAAGCCCACACCCTTTGGCCCATGAAACTTATGCGCCGCGCAGGTTAAAAAATGCACCTTTAACTGGTTTAATACGTGCGGGTAATGTGCCATGGTTTGCACAGTATCGCAATGGAAAATGGCATTATATTGTTCGCACAAATTACCCACTCTTTCAATATCAGTAAGCGTACCTATCTCGTTATTGGCCTGCATTAATGATACAAAGCTACGCTCATTATTTTTTAGCAGTTCTTCCAGGTGTTCGTAATTAACGTTCCCTTTATCATCAATATCAACGAAGCTCAACTTGATAGCGCCGGTCTTTTCCATTGCCTCCAGCGTATGCACAACAGCATGATGCTCGGCTTTTGTGGTAATAGCATGGGTAATGTTATTGTCGATAATGCCACAGCGGATGGCCATATTATCAGCCTCGGTACCGCTGCCGGTGAAAAAGATCTCAGCAGGCGAAGTGTGCAATAAGCCTGCAACAGTTTTACGAGCTTTTTCAACCAAAGTACGCCCCTCGCGGCCATGCGCATGTATAGACGACGGATTGCCAAAATGACTTTCCATTACACCGCACATCACCTGGATCACTTCAGGGTCAAGCGGGGTGGTGGCAGCATTATCTAGGTATACACGCATCAGTTAATTATTGAGTTATTGAATTATTGAGTTACTGAATTATTGAATGATGAATTAACCCAATCAACAACTCAATAATCCATTAATTCAACATTAAAATTTCCTTTATATCCGCAATTATTTTATTCGCCAAACCATTGGCAGCTGTTTCAGATTCGCTTTCTGAATAGATGCGGATGATGGGCTCAGTATTAGAGCGGCGCAGGTGTACCCATTGCTTATCAAACTCTATTTTAAGTCCGTCAATAGTGCTGTATGGCTGATTTTTGTATTTCTCCTCTACTTTTAAAAGCAGGGCATCAATATCCATTTCGGGTGTAAGCGTTATTTTGTTTTTTGAGATAAAATAGTTTGGGTACGAACTGCGTAAAACCGAAACAGATTTACCATATTTTGCCAGATGGGTTAAAAACAAGGCTATACCAGCCAAAGCGTCGCGACCATAGTGCAATTCAGGATAAATTACTCCGCCATTACCTTCGCCTCCTATAACAGCATTTACTTCTTTCATTTTATTTACCACGTTCACCTCTCCTACCGCTGCCGCGCTGTATTCGCCGCCTGCATTTTCGGTAACATCACGCAAAGCGCGGGTTGATGAAAGATTTGATACCGTATTGCCATTAGTGTTTTTTAGCACATAATCGGCAACGGCTACTAAAGTGTATTCCTCGCCAAACATATTTCCATCCTCGCAAACAAAGCAAAGGCGGTCAACATCAGGGTCAACTGCTATGCCCAGATCAGCATTTTTAGCTAAAACTTCTTTTGAAAGCGCAGTCAAATTCTCCGGCAATGGTTCCGGGTTATGCGGAAACTCGCCATCTGGCTCGCAATACAATTTGTGCACAGTTTTTACACCAAGCGCCTCCAATAATGCAGGCACGAAAATGCCGCCTGTGGAGTTAACGCAGTCAATTACCACCTTAAAGTTAGCTTTTGCGATAGCATCCACGTCAACCAATGGCAGCGCCAGTATCTGATCTATGTGTTTTTGCAGATAGCTATCATCATAAGTTACCTTACCTAATGAGTTAACCTCAGCATAATCAAAATCGCTGCTTTCAGCGATCTCTAACAATTCTTTGCCATCTGTATCACTAATAAACTCGCCTTTGGAGTTTAAAAGCTTCAGCGCGTTCCATTGTTTGGGGTTATGGCTGGCAGTTAAAATAATGCCGCCGCCGGCTTGCACTAAAGGCACAGCCACTTCAACGGTTGGCGTGGTAGAAAGGCCGATGTCCACCACATCAATACCAAGCCCCATCAGCGTACCCGTAACCAGGTTGTTAACCATACTGCCCGAAATGCGTGCATCGCGGCCCACAACTACTTTTTTAGCGCCGCCGTTCTTTATGATCCAGGCACCATATGCCGATGTAAATTTTACTATATCAAGGGGTGTTAAACCATTACCGGCAGCGCCGCCTATGGTACCCCGTATACCAGAAATTGATTTTATAAGTGTCAAAGTTCAAAAAAATAGATGGTGCAAAAATAGAATATTTATTTGTTACGGATTTTTATTTGTGGGATTTGTAGAATGGCGTGACATGCTGGTCTTTGTAAAAAAAGTCTGCCATCCTTTAATATATACATCATTTTATACATTTGCGTTAATGCCCGACTTCCTGTTAAACATTGATCAGCAATTATTCCATTTCATTAACCATGATATGAGTAATTGGTTTTTTGATTTGTTGATGCCGGTTTTACGCAATCGCCTGGTATGGATACCCCTCTACATTTTCATTTTTATTTTTTGTCTTGCGCTATATAAAAAGCAGGGACTTATTATTATAGTATTGCTGGCAATAACGGCCGGCGTTGCTGATTTTGGAAGCGCAACTGTAATTAAGTCCTTTTTCAAACGAGCCCGGCCCTGTAGCACCCCTCAGCTTACAGAACTGGTTCAACGCGTCGACTGCGGCACAGGCTACAGCTTTCCGTCCAGCCATGCCGCCGACCATTTTGCCGTAGCTGTATTTTTAAGTATTGTGTTTTACAAACGCTATAAGTGGGTTTTGCCGGTAAGTTTGTTATGGGCCGCGTCTATCAGTTTTGCGCAGGTATACGTTGGCGTACATTACCCTATTGACGTAACGGTTGGGGCAATTTATGGCACGCTGGTAGCGTTGCTGTTTGGGTGGATATTTAAACGGTTTTTTAATAGTAAGGTGTCCTGATCCACCCCCAAAATTGTCGCTAATTCCCATTAAGTTTCTTTTAACAACTGCCTAAATTTGTTATAAGTAAAAACTAAAGCTATGGAAACGACCAGATTAGAAAACGACATTACCGTAATGTATGTGACAGCCGAATCATTTCCGGCCGGTGTATTAGCCGCACATCAAAAACTACACTCGCTTATTCCTTTTTCAACTGAACGGAAATACTTTGGCATCTCGCGCCCCGAAGGCGGTGGCGGAATAGTTTATAAAGCCGCTGCGGAAGTATTGGAATCAGGCGAAGCCGAAAAACTGAACCTGCAAACTATTATCATAAAAAAAGGCAATTACATAAGCGTTACCCTGCACGACTACATGAAGGACCTGCCCGCCATTGGAAACACCTTTCAGCAAATGATAGCACGCCCCGATATTGACTCCGAGGGTTACTGCGTTGAATGGTACTTGAGCGATAAAGACGTGCAGTGTATGGTACGTTTAAAAGACTGATATTTATTTTAACTTTATTGTCCGGTTTGGCCTAAGCCGTTTGATATGTGTGTATAATTCATTTATACGGTAACATTTAAAAAACAAGACAATGAAAGATTACATGCTTATTTTTAGGCACCAGGATGGCGGCAAATTGGCTTCGCCGGAGCAAATGCAGATATGGATGCAGCAAACCATGGACTGGCTTAACGGCCTAACAGCATCAGGCAATTTTGCCGGTAAAGGCGACGGCTTAGTATTTGACAATGCCAAAGTGGTGCATCATGACAAAACAGTAACCAACGGCCCCTTTGGTGAGATAAAGGAAACTTTAGGGGGATATGTAGTAGTTAAAGCAAACAGCGCTGACGAGGCCGCTGAATTTGCAAAAGGCTGCCCTGTATTACAAGGCGAAGGCAACACGGTTGAAGTACGCCAGCTGGCAAAGGGCGATGGTATCCACTCTTAAATAATAAAAGCCCCCGGCATTCGCGGGGGCTTATCAATTTAATGCAACAGCGAGAAATTATTCCCCATTTATTCAGAACCGAATACCGCAAAATAGTATCCGTACTATACCGGCGGTTCGGTTTTGAGCAAATGGAAACTGCCGAAGATATTGCCAGCGATACTTTTGCAACAGCTGCGCAAAACTGGCCCATCAACGGTATACCACCTAACCCTGTTGCCTGGCTCTACAGCGTTGCTAAAAACAAGGCGCGCACTGCAATACAACGCAGTAATTTATTTGAAAGCAAAATATCTCCCGACCTACAAAGAAACGGCGAAGCGTTTGAAGAAGAGATAGACTTGTCACCACAAAACATTAACGACAGTCAGCTGCAAATGTTTTTTGCCATTTGTCATCCATCTATTCCGCCCGAGGCACAGGTCGGCCTGGCTTTACGAATACTCTGCGGTTTTGGTATTGATGAAAT
>CAMLFI010000256.1 GCA_946479225.1 uncultured Mucilaginibacter sp.
TGCAGCTGCCGGCTCAGGTAACATGGCGCGAATAGAGGATCGGCCCGTTGCAACTGGCTATATCGGACAGGTTAAAAACTTCGAGGTTTTTGCTTTGCCAAAAGCTGGCGATGAATTGCTTACTGAGATAAAAATAGAAGTGCAGGTTTTTGACGCCGGTATAGTGTCAGGCAGGATATGGTGTGAAGACAAACTGCTGGCGCAATGCGAAATGAAAATATTTATCAACCAGTAATGCGTCCTGTTTACATAGCTGCTGACAATATTATATCGCCATTAGGGGATACTACATCCCAAAATATGGAGCAGTTAAAACTCGGTAATTCGGGGATAAACGAACATCGTAACACAGCGATCTTTGCCAATCCTTTTTACGCGGCACTTTTTGCAGAAAATGTATATAATGATGACGCAACCTATACCAAATTTGAAAAACTCCTTATAGCTTCGGTAAAGCAAGCATCAGGTAGCTGTGATATCGATCTGAAAAGTGAACGCACTATTCTTATCGTTTCGTCAACCAAAGGTAACATAAGTTTGTTGGAGACAGAACCCGATAGACCTGATCTGAAAACAAAGATAGCATTACATACTTCTGCTAAATTAGTAGCGGAACATTTTGGTTTTAAGCAAGAGCCTCTTGTCGTTTCAAATGCCTGCATATCAGGTATCATGGCGATTTTAACAGGTTTACGTTTGATACAAGCCGGACAATATGATAATGCCGTAGTTGTTGGCGCTGATGTAATAACAAAATTTGTGCTTTCGGGCTTTCAGTCTTTTCAAGCCATCAGCAGTGAACCATGCAAACCTTTCGACATTAACAGAACCGGTATTACTTTAGGCGAGGGTGCTGCAACCATGATTTTAACGGTAGATGCGCAATACAGCAACCAGATAAAAGTTTTATCAGGCGCCGTTAGCAATGACGCCAACCATATTTCAGCGCCCTCACGTACAGGGGAAGAGCTTTGCCACGCAATTACAAGGTCGCTTAATGATGCAGGCTTGACCGCAATGGATATTGATTTTGTATCCGCACATGGTACAGCAACAAGCTATAATGATGAAATGGAAGCAAAAGCCATTGCTATAGCGGGACTAGGCAATGTTCCCACCAACAGCCTTAAGGGTTTTTACGGTCATACCTTAGGTGCTGCCGGACTTATTGAATCGGTTATATCTGTGCAATCACTTAAAGAAGATACCATCTTACCTACACCTGGATTTGAAACATTAGGTGTGAGCAGTTCTATAAATGTAACCTCTGAAGTCCTAAAAGCCCCATTAAATTCCTTCATAAAAACAGCTTCAGGCTTCGGTGGCTGTAATGGTGCTTTGTTATTCAGTAAATAGCTTGCTCATAAAGCATTAATTTCTTATTTTAAGCTGATGTTCCAATTTAAGCAGTTTAGCGTTGATCAGAGCAACTGCGCCATGAAGATAAATACAGATGGCGTATTGTTGGGCGCACTGGCAGAAAGCGATGATTCAGCATCCGTATTAGATATAGGAACCGGTACCGGAGTTATTGCACTTATGTTAGCCCAACGGTTTAGAAACGCAATTATCGATGCCGTTGAAATTGACGAATTAGCTGCGGCTACAGCAGCAGGCAATTTTAAAATGTCGACGTTTGCAGGCCGACTCAGTATTCACGCTCTTGGATTTGAGACTTTTTTTGAAAGACATCAAGATAGAGAATATGATCTGATCGTATCAAATCCGCCGTTTTATATCAACTCACTACATTCGCCCAAAGAAAAAAAGCAATTAGCAAAACATGCGGGTAAAGACTTTTTCAAGAATATGATGATTGGCGTTTCAAAACATCTTTCAGAGAAAGGAACTTGTTGGTTGATTTTGCCGCTGGAGACAGCTGAACTAGTAAAATCGATAGCTACTGGTATGGGTCTATATACCCAAAAAGTCATTTTTATAAAGTCGTTTGCCGACAAGGCCGCACATCGCGAGCTGATGGTGCTTAGCCGCTCGAAAGGCAATCAACAACAAGATCAGTTTGTAATATATGAAGCTGAAGGCATTTATACCCATCAATATAAAAATGCACTTAAAGACTTTTTTACGATATTTTAGTCAGAACAAAGAATGGTTCGCATAGGCCTTATTTCAGACACGCATGGTTTTTTGGATGACCGGGTATTTAAGTATTTCGAAAATTGCGACGAGATATGGCACGCGGGTGATTTTGGCACCATAGAACTAGCTGATGCGTTAGCAGCCTTTAAACTATTGCGCGGCGTTTATGGCAATATAGATGGGAAAGAATTAAGGCAAACTTTTCCGGAGAATTTGCGGTTTACTTGTGAAGGACTGGATGTTTGGATCACTCATATAGGTGGTTATCCTGACCGATACAGTCCCGCAGTTAGAAAGCTCATTTATGATAATCCGCCTGGTTTATTCATTTGCGGGCACTCACATATTTTGAAGGTGATTTTCGATAAAAAAATAAATTGCTTACATTTAAATCCGGGAGCCGCAGGGAAGCAGGGATGGCATAAAACGCGCACACTAATGCGTTTTGCCATAGACGAAGGAAAAGTGAAGGATCTGGAAGTTATCGAGCTAAACAATAATATATAACGCTACTACCGCCTATGAAAGTAACAAAGACCCTCGGACAATTTATTATTGAGAAACAAGCTGATTTCCCTTATGCCAAAGGCGAACTTTCCAGACTCTTGCGGGATATCGGTATAGCAGCCAAACTGGTTAACCGCGAAGTGAACAAAGCCGGCCTGGCCGACATTATTGGCGAAGCAGGAACCGAAAATATTCAGGGTGAAAATCAAAAAAAGCTGGATGTATATGCTAATGAGCAATTCATCTCCGCGCTAAGTTATGGCGGTGAGTGCTGTATAGTTGTATCTGAAGAGAATGATGAATACATACATTTAGACGGTGAAGTCTCTAAGGAGGCTAAATATATCGTCGCCATTGATCCGCTTGATGGTTCCTCTAACATTGATGTGAATGTTAACGTAGGCACTATATTTTCTATCTATAGACGCAAATCAACCAGTGGTAAACCCACCATGGAAGACATTCTGCAAAAGGGGGTAGAGCAAGTGGCGGCAGGCTATGTAACCTACGGTTCATCAACAATGTTGGTTTACACCACAGGCAAGGGAGTAAATGGCTTTACACTTGACCCTTCTATAGGCGAGTTCTGTCTTTCCCATCCCGATATGCGTATTCCTGAAGACGGTCATATCTATTCAATTAATGAGGGACATTATACTCATTTTCCTGATGGCGTTAAAAAGTATATTAAATATTGTCAGGTGGAAGATGAGGCTACAAGTCGGCCTTATACCTCACGTTACATCGGCTCAATGGTAGCCGATCTTCACCGTAATCTTATTTTAGGTGGAATATTTATTTATCCGGTTACAGCAAGTGCACCTAATGGTAAATTGCGTTTGGTGTACGAGTGTAACCCAATGGCTTTTTTGATTGAACAGGCAGGAGGGAAGGCAAGCAACGGCTATCAGCGTATTTTAGACCTTGATGTAAATGCATTGCACCAGCGATCGGCTATTTTTATTGGCTCAAAAAACATGGTGAACAAGGCTGAGGAATTGATGTCGTTCTTTTCGCCGCAGCAAACCAAGAAAAATTTTAACGGTGATGTTGTTATTCAGTAGCAGGAGCAATTACAGCAACCCACCCTTTGCTGCCTCCATCTCAAAGACAGAATCTATCAACAGCTCTTTCTGCTTGGCAGCCGCAACGGCCAACTGATCACAACGCTCATTTTCGGGGTGGCCATTGTGACCCCGAACCCAGTTAAACTTTACATTGTGCAATTTGCTTATCTCCAGGTATCGTAACCAAAGATCCTTGTTCTTTTTATCCTTGAACCCCTTTTGCAGCCAGCCATACACCCAGCGCTTCTCTATAGCATCGATAACATATTTAGAGTCCGAACTTATCAGCACATCCTGATTAGGCTTTGTTAAGGCTTCCAAACCTTTTATAACAGCCAGAAGCTCCATGCGGTTGTTGGTAGTTTTCCGGAAACCTTCTGAAAGCTCTTTGTAATGCTTACCCGCTCGTAATATCACCCCATACCCACCCGGACCCGGATTACCACTTGATGCGCCGTCTGTAAAAATTTCTATCATTAGCCCCCCAGCCCCCTAAAGGGGGAGCCGTTGGGCGAAATTAAAAATAAAAATCTATCATTCCTCCTTTAGGGGTTAGGGGGCTATATCTTCTTCCTTTTCAGCCGCAAAGAATTTCCTATCACCACCACATCCGAGAACGCCATAGTGAAGGCGCCCATCATCGGATTTAAAAAGCCAAGGGCAGCTACCGGGATCGCTATTATGTTGTAGGCAAAGGCCCAAAACAGGTTTTGCTTTATGGTGAGCAGCGTATGCCTGCTTATCTGCAGAAACTTAACTACAGTGCTTAGATCGCTATTTAACAACACCACCCTTGCAGATTGTATGGCTATCTGGCTGGCGCCGTTCATCGAGATCCCCACATCAGCACGGGTAAGGGCAGGGGCATCGTTAATGCCGTCGCCTATCATTAGGGTTTTGCCTTTCTTTTTGTAGATGTCAATAATGCTCAGCTTTTCGTCGGGCAGCTTTTCGCCGTGCACGTCGTCAATACCTATGGCGGCAGCAACTTTCTGGCAGCGGTTCTGTTTGTCGCCGCTCAACAGTACAGGCTTTATGCCCATCGCCTTTAGTTGGGCTATCAATCCGGCAGCTTCGGGTTTTATGGTATCGTCGATAGCTATCTGCGCCAGCAAAACCTGGTTTTTGTAGAGTGATAAATTATAATCCGTATCAGCAACCTTGCCGGCACCTAAAAAGTAGCTGTTGCCCTGCACATCCTCCGCACGCA
>CAMLFI010000257.1 GCA_946479225.1 uncultured Mucilaginibacter sp.
ATCATCCTCGCATCCAAATCTCCACGCAGGCAGGAACTGCTGAAGTTAATGGACTTTGATTTCCGTATTGTGCTGAAGGAGGTGGATGAGTCATATCCAGAGGGCCTTTCGCCCGAGGAAATAGCAGTTTATATCGCCAAAAAGAAAGCCGAAGCCTTTGATGAAATGGTTACCGACGAGGTGGTACTTACCGCTGATACCATAGTAAGCATTGGCGATAAGATATTAGGCAAGCCCGAAAACGAAGAGCACGCTGTTGAAATGCTCAACATGCTATCCGGCAATACGCACCAGGTAATTACCGGCGTTTGCTTGTTCTACAAGCAGGAATACCACAGCTTTTTTGATGTATCAGATGTTACCTTCCGCCATATGAGCGATGAGGAGATACGCCATTATGTAAGTAAATACAAACCCATGGACAAGGCCGGCTCATACGGCATACAAGAGTGGGTAGGGGTAACGGGTATTGTTAAGATCAATGGCTCTTACACCAACGTGGTGGGGCTACCTACCGAGAAGCTTTACCAGGCTTTGGTGAGGCTGTAACAGTGTTCCAAAAAATATAAAGCCTTAAAATTTTGTGTAACCCACTGACGGACTTAGTTGCCTGTTTTTTAACAGGTTAAGTTTTTAGCGTGGAACAGTTTGGAACACTTTGAAACTACTTATAAGTCAGTAAAGTTAGCTGTAAACTGTAGTTAATATATTGATTATAAATGTATTGCACAAGAAATAAAATTTACACCTTTTTTGGAACACTTTGGAATAGTCTGGAAGACACTTTTGGAACACTCGTTTTTAAACGTCCGCCACTTTTTTTATTAAATTTTTTGGAAGTGCTTAAATAACTATATCTTTAGTAGACTAAGCCCGCCCTGGCTTTAAAGTTATTGACCTGAGCTGCAAAAATGGAAAGAAAGTTAAAGCTGTTGGTGTGTATATCTTGCCTGTTATTTGCAGGCAGGGCATGGTCGCAAAGCGGAGGCATCAACCCTGATACCTTGCAGGGTAAACTTTCTCTTTATTCAAAAATCAACGCATCTGGTCTACTGTATGTACATACCGATAAAACCATTTACACCAATAACGAGCCCATATGGTTTGCCGGTTATTTAATTAACAGTGGTTTGGGTAGCACTGATGACCACACCATAATTTCTGTATCGCTAATGCGGGAAGACGACCGCAAGATAGTTTACGAGCAGCAAAACGTAATGCAACAGGGGTTAGGCAGCGGCAGCCTTGTAATCCCCGACAATGTACCGCCCGGTAATTATTTATTTAATGCCTGTACCAATGTGCTCGACCACCGCGGAAAGCCCATCGCGATATTCTCGCAACCGCTTACCATTAAAAGCATAACAGACCGCAGATTCAGCGCTACGCTGGCCTTACTGGATACCGTGATAACCGACGGTAAGGTTAGAGCAAGTGTTATATTAAACTTTAAAGACGAAAAACGAAAGGGAACCCCCGTAATAACTTACAGCGCAACCGGAAACAAAGCCGAAAAAATCAGCCTGTCAGACAAACAAAGCAGCGCAAATATCACACTGCCCGCATCTCAGCTTACAGGTGTTGACCCTGTATTACTTACTGAAATAGTTTATAACTACGATACGCTATACTTAAATGTAAAACTGCCCAAGGTGCAGTCGAAGGGACTGAACGTGCGTTTCTTTCCCGAAGGTGGTAACCTAAGCGACGGTCTGGAAAGCACAATAGCTATAGAAACCACCACAAAAACGGGCTTGCAAGTTGCCTTAAGCGGTGTATTATATATGGGTGATAAACCTATTGATACCATAAGCACCAATAGTTATGGCGTGGGTCGTTTTAGTTTAAAGCCCGCTAAAGGCAATATTTACACATTTAAGGTAAAAGCCAATATTTATCTTAATAAAGACACCTTATATGTGCTACCCAACATTATTGAAAACGGTGTTGTGCTTCATTTTAGCGAAGCAATTGTAAATGATACTTTAAGGATGACACTTTATAGTAAAGCAACAAAAAAGGTGCAGGTGGCAATTCATAACTATAATGAAGCTTTTAGCCTGTTTGACACAGAAGCACGGCCCGATGGGAAAAAGCTGAGCCTGGTACTGCCTACATTGCCAAAGGGAATAGCCACAGTAACAATAATGGATGATGAAGGAAAGCCATTAGCAGAACGAATATTTTTTGCGCACTATAATCACAGCATAACCGCGACGATAAAAACACACAAACCAACCTACAGTAAACGCGATAGCGTAGCGGTTTCCATAAATCTAAAAGACCATAATGGTAACCCCGTATCGGCAATTTTGTCTGTAGCAGCTATACAGGAGAACAGGATAGAAAGAATTAAACAGCAGGATATTGAAAGCTATGTATATCTCAACCATGATTTAGGCAACCTACCGCCTGACCCGATGGGCAGAGGTTTTGATAACCAGTCCTATCTGGAAGACATGTTTCTTACCCGTGGCTGGCGTAGATACAGCTGGCAAAGCCTGATGCAGGGCACAACCGCAGACACCTTAAGCATGGGGCCAGCCCCACACGTTAAGGGTAATTTGGTTCATTACGACAAGCCACTAAAGAAACCGCGCGATATAGTCGTTTTTCGCCATACGCTTATTGATAAGTTTAGTACGGAAAAAGATGGTTCCTTTATTTTAAAGCAAGATCAGTTAGAAGTTGAAGAAGGAAAAAAGATACGTTTGTGGATAGATTTGGGTGACGAAAAGGGGTATGATCTTCGGATAGTAAATCCATTTACCGAGATAAACAACCACATAGCAGAAGAAGCTGTGGTAATACCCAGGGGATTTGCCAAATCCGCCGAAAGTAGTACAGATCAGCAGCTCAAGGGATTTGAAAAAAGTATCCTGCTAAAGGAAGCAAATATTAGAGCTGATAAAAAAGACGAGTCCATGTTCGGTTATGCAAACGCATGCGGAGATTACATATGTATATATAATATTTTAAATTGCAATAATCACAAACCCTGGAATAGTAAAGTCAGACCCGCCGTAAAGGGTGATGTTACTACCTCAGGAATATATAGGGGATGTACAACTAACGGGCAACAGGTTCCGCCTGTTTTTACAGCCCGCGAGTTCTATGGTCTTAACCGGGATCCCGACAGCTCTTTTGAGCCTCAAAACCTTTCCACTTTGTTGTGGAAACCGGGTTTAGTTACCAATGAAAAAGGTGAAGCGTCTTTTTCATTTTTTACGAGTGATATTACCGGTAAATACAAAATTGTTGTTCAGGGGGTAGGAGAGAATAATGTTGTTAATGGGGTGGGTGAGTTGGTGGTGAAGTAATTTGGCCCATCATGTCATGCCGAACTTGTTTCGGCACCCCACGGATAGGTAACGAACTTTGTATGGCCGTTATATATTATAGATTACTTAGCATGTGAGATGCTGAAATAAATTCAGCATGACAGGGGTTTTCCGTTCGCTCATCACGTCATGCCGAACTTGTTTCGGCACCTCACGGATAGGTAATGAACTTTTTATAGCCGTTATGCAAAACGGCTACTTAGCTTGTGAGGTGCTGAAATAAATTCAGCATGACAGGGATCTTTAATTATTTAGTTGATCCTTCAAGTCTTTCATTTCGGGATTAACTGATCTGATAAGATTTGTTTTCCATTCCTTATGCCAACGCTTAAGCTGTTTTTCCCGGTCTATCGCATCAGTAATTCTTTCGAAATGTTCGAAGTAAATTAAGTCATACAACTTATATTTTTTTACAAATAATGAACCTTCGTTATTTACATGTTGCCATACCCTTGCTTCCAAATTACTCGTTACCCCTATATAATAAGTGGTTCTATACTTATTTGACATTATATAAATGTAACCTTGTTTAAAAAGCATAAAGATTTTATTTCTCTAAAAAAGACGTGCTGTTTAACTTTGTTTCGAATCAACCCTCACCGTCATGCCGAACTTGTTTCGGCACCCCACGGATAGGTATTGAACTTTGTATTGCCCTTATGCATAGTGGCTACTTAGCATGTGGGGTGCTGAAACAAGTTCAGCATGACTTTGGAATTAAAATAAATAATCCTATTTCAACACATCCAGCACCTTAAACATCTTCCCCCTAATCCCGCTGGTGCTACCATTATAATTATTCACCATAATAGAAAAGCACAGCTCGCGGCCCTGGTGGGTAACAAAACCGGTATAAGCCAGCACATGGTAAATGCTGCCGCTTTTCATGTGCATATCGTTATAAATGGGCAAGCTATCGTAAAACTCATTATACCATGCTTCCTTGCGCGTACTTTGCATAATGCTGGCAATGGTTTGTGAGGTGATACGGTTGGCAGGAGAGAGGCCGCTGCCGTCGGCAACATCCATGCTGTGCGGGTCAATACCGCGGCCTTTCCAGTAGTTTTGCAAAACCTCGACGGCGTTATTGGTAGTTACAGGTTTACCCGCTTTAAGGGCCATCGCCTTCAGCAATTCCTCGGCGTATAGGTTAACGCTCTTGCGGTTGGTCCAGTAAACAATCTGTCCTAATGAAGGCGAAGTAATATTAAGCAGGTTGTTGGCTGTAACCGGCGTTGGCTGATTTTTAGCGGTTAAAGTCAGGCTTGACTCAGGAGTAGCATTTACAGCAATACCGAGGCGTTTTAGCGTATCCAACAAACGATAAGCAATATCAAAAGCAGGATCGGGGATAGCTGTAGCAACCAACTTTTCAGCCTTATCAATAGCATAAGTACCACGTAAGTACATTACATTGGTTAAACCGGTAGGTAAATACGGGTAAGCCTGGTCGCCGGTACCTGCCGCGCCTGTGGTCAGTTCGCTTTTAAAAGTAAGGTAAGGCATTGCAGGTGTTGAGCCGGT
>CAMLFI010000258.1 GCA_946479225.1 uncultured Mucilaginibacter sp.
TTGATAGCGTCCAACAAATATTTTGATTTGATGGCATAATGCGCCCCTTCTGTTTGAGCTTCTTTTGCATCAGTAATACCAACTAAATTGCCTCTGGCATCCAAAAGCGGGCTACCACTATTGCCGGGCAGAATGTTAATATCTATCTGGTAATGTAAAGTATCGCGGCGGTAACCGGTTTTAGCTTCTAAATAGCCTGTGTGGAATGTTGCTGTACGATCAGGATAACCGTAAGTAAACAATCGCTCGCCAAGCGCACTTTCTGAACGTTTAATGGCATACGGAATTGTACCTAAACCGGAAAATGATTTATCTGCTATTTTAAGGATTGCCAGATCATGTTGAGGCTCAGTATACAATACATTAGCTTTGAATGACTTCCCTTCTTCATTTTGTACATAAACCGAATCAGCGTTTTCAATTACATGATAATTGGTAGCAATAATACCGTCGGATGTTACGGCGAAACCGGTGCCGGTGCCGCTGTAACGATCGTCAGTTTTTTCCTGTTGCGATTTTATTGCATTGATAGACTTGCTAAGTGTAGCATTTGATCTGTCTAATTGGGCAACTTTGCTCTTTAGCGCCTGCAAATTGTCGTGATTATCAAACTTACCGGCACCCCACAAAACAGATAAAACTGCTAAAATGGTTACCGAAGCTGCCACTGATATTTTGGAGTGATGATTACGCCATAGGCGCACAACCCATAATGGATGAGCCATAAGGCTTTCCTTCAAATCGTGTACATCAATTTCCTGGTGGATAGTGTTCAGGCGGTTTTCTAACTCTACCCGTTCGCTGTATTGTTTAAGTAAGCCGGCAAAAAGCTGATGTTCCACAACTTTCGCATCAAATCCGGCATCAGCTTTACGCATCGCTTCAAATTCTTTACGCTCCGCAGCTGTCATCTGGCCGCTATGGTATCGCTCAATATTCTCTAAAACCTGACGCTCACTCATCTTATTTCCGTTTTTATATCTGCTGAAAAAACAATTTCTTCAACCTTTGCAGGCATTTATATTTTTGTGTTTTGGCATTATCAGCATTAGTATAGCCAAAACGTTCACAGATCTCCTGCATTGATCTGTTGTGTATGTAAAAATCTTCCATAATGGTTTTGCAGGGTTCGCCCAACAATTGCAAGGCACTTTCCATTTTTTTAAACTGAAGGTCGCGATCCTCATGTTTTTCAAGATCATCTTCCTCAACCGGAAGAAATTCCTGGAAATCTTTAATATCGCCGCCGTATCGGTTTATCTGGTTAAGTCGTTTTAGCCATAAACGCCTGCAAACAGAATAAATGTAAGTTTTTAGCTTACTGCTTAACTCAAAATCTCCTGCCTTAACCTTATTATAAAGAACAATTATAGCCTCCTGATAAATATCCTTTGCATCATCCTCATCGCCGCTGTTGTTTATTATCAGCTGCAATATCATCGGGAAATACGCAACATACAGCTTCTTTAATGCTGTTTCTGAGTTGTTGAGTATACCAAGAATAACTTCGCTGTCTGTTGGCGTTGAATCTTTTAGCTCTTTATTCACTACTTAATACCTTTTATATAAAATTGTAACCCAACGCGGGTGATAAAAAAATAAAAGTATAAATATTATTACAATGTGCTATGCTCAACACCCAACAGAAAGTTTTTAATGCTGATTTCGTCGAATTATATTTTTTAAAGAAAAATGGGGTTACCTTTTTTAATTGAAGGTATTAACAGTTACATATAACTTAAAAACATTTCCATTATGAAAAATTTATTTAAACTGGCTTTCGTAGCCTTAGCTTTAGCAACAACGGTTTCTGCCTGTAAAGGTGATGGCGACAAAGGAGTTGACACAACTGTAGTTGATTCAACTGTAAAGGTTGATTCTACTATCAAAGTTGATTCTACTGTAACTGATACAGTTCATACTGATACTGCTGCAAAAATGTAATTTTTAAATTTAGTGGCTGATTATTAGCTATTTTACAAAAGGTAACCTATTTTTTTAAAATACATGGGTTACCTTTTGCTTTTTGTTGTATTAACAGCAAAACTATATAGTCACTTTTAAAATTTTAAAAAAATGAAAAACTTAAAAATCGCTTTCGTAGCATTAGCTATCGCAACTTCATTCGCAGCTTGTAAAGGTAAAGAAGAAGCTGTTGTTGATTCTCCAGCTGTTGACACTACAGTAGTTGATACTGCTGCTGCTGCTGACACTACTGCTGACACTGCTGCTAAAGACACAGCTGCTAAAATGTAATCCATTTTTAGCTAAACAAAAAAGGCCTCCGATAACTCGGAGGCCTTTTTTGTTTTATATCGATTAATGAACCGTGCTATCGCGTAATGCTTTGATCTCATCATGCGAAGCTTGTAAAACTACCAGCTGATCATTTAACAGATCTCTTACATAAGCCGGCAAGTGCTCTTCGGCCAGGGCGCTTTTATATGCTTTCAAAATGGCATCTTCACCAAATTCGCAATCCTCCAAAATGGTATGTTCGCTATGGCCGGTAAACTTAGCGCGCAAATCAAGCCAGTTGCGGTGTATAGTGCCGCTAACGCTGGTGCCTGTTTCGGCATCCTGACCAAAAGCTTCTACTTCCTTAGCCAACTGCATTTTAAGATGGTGGCTTTCGCCAATTTTTTCAGTAAAGGTTGCCCTTAGTTCTTCGTCGCCCTCTACATCTTTTAAGGCTTTCTCAAAACCTTTTACACGGTCGTTATTGATCTCTATCAGATCGTTCAAAATTCCTACTGTTTCTTTTGTGTTTTCCATGATATTAGATGTTTATTAAAATAACCTGAGTAAACGCAAACTGTTTTAATTATAAAAACATTTATTTTCACATTTGTAAATAAATTACTTCGATCGAAATTTCGACATAAGCCACAGTATCAAAATAAGAATAACCACCACGGCTACTATTCCGGTAACAGCGCCGGCTTTAAAAATGCCGCCAATCACCTCGCAACTGCTCAGCATGGTTACGAGTAAAATAAAAAAAGGTAGAGTGAGCTTTTTCATAGGTTTAAATTTTAGTAGATCTATTTCAATAATTGCGCCTTTTTTTGTCCCGTATAAAAATCAATTTTCCGGCTTTTAAAATGTAGTTTTCTAGCTACACTTTGTTTTATTATTAGCTTATAAACGATATATAACTATTTTTACCGCCCAAATGCAGCCACTATTTTCTATAGCCCATGCTACCGTAAAACTGTTTAACAACACGGTATTCGCCGATCTGAATTTTAGCATTAATCAAGGCGAGCATTGGGCCGTTGTGGGCGAAAGCGGCTCAGGTAAAAGCGCACTGCTGCAAACCATAGCGGGCAATTTAAATGCTGCCGGCGGAATTGTTCACTATCATTTTTTTGAAGAATATATACAGCAACATCCAGAACAAAGAGGTTATATCACCCATCACAAGCTGATTGCGTTGGTAGAACCCCGCCATCATTTCAGAAATCTGTCCAACACTACCGAGTTTTATTACCAACAGCGCTACAACTCCTCCGACTCGGAAGATGCGCTAACCATTGCCGCGTATCTGGATACTATAAAACCCTTAACCGGTGGCAATAGCTACTGGAGCTATGACAAGATAGTTTCCGTTTTAAAACTCGAAAATTTAAAAGAAAAACAGCTCATCAAACTATCCAACGGCGAGGGCAAGCGCTTACGTATTGCAGCCGCGCTGATAAAAAACCCTGTGCTGTTGTTGCTGGATAGCCCGTTAACTGGTTTGGATATAGAAACCCGCCGGGAGTTTACTCATATTATTGGTGAAATAGCCGAATCAGGTATTACAATTGTGATGGCTACCTCGCCTGGTGAACTGCCGGATATCATTACAAAGGTGGCCCTATTAAAAGATGGTGGTATAAGCTGGCAGGGACCAAAAGATCAGTTTAAAACCCATTTAGCTGCCCTGCCGCCGGATACCGGCGTAAATAAAGCGGAGATAAAATCGCTTTTAAATTTAAACGCTGCGGAAACCTTCAGGCAAATAATCAGCATGAAGAATGTGACCATAAAGTATGGCGAAAATGTGATTTTAGATAAAATAAACTGGGATGTTAAACCCGGCGATAAGTGGGCGTTACTGGGCCATAACGGTGCCGGTAAATCAACTTTACTTAGTTTGGTTAATGGCGATAACCCGCAGGCTTACGCCAATGATATTGTGTTGTTTGACAGGAAACGCGGCAGCGGCGAAAGCATTTGGGATATTAAAAAGAAAACAGGCTTTGTCTCGCCGGAACTGCATCAGTATTTCCCCACCGATAACAGCTGCCTGCAGGTAATTGAATCCGGTTATTATGATACCCTCGGGCTGTTCAGACCGAGTAACCCAAAACGCGCGGAGATTGCATTAAGATGGATGAAAGCGTTGGAAATTGACAAGTACGCGCGTGTGTTATTAAAAAACGTTCCCGCCAGTGCACAGCGGCTTTGTCTGTTGGCCCGGGCACTCATTAAAAACCCGCCGCTATTAATTTTTGACGAACCCAGCCAGGGTATGGACGCGCACCAGGTACAGCATTTTAAAACACTTGTCGATACCATTTGCAGCTTAAGCAATGTTACGCTGATCTACGTTACCCACTACCAGCACGAAATACCCGACAGTGTTAACCAGGTTTTGAAACTGGAAAAAGGGAAAGTGGTGCTATAAACAATGAGTCACCTACTGCGCCGGTTCAAACAACTCAATGAAGTTGCCTGAGGGATCAGTCAATAAAATTTGCGAACCGCCGGGCCCTTTAACTATTTCATTACGAAACTGTAGCCCTTGCGCTTTGAGCTTTTTCACCTCCTCCTCAATGTTTGAAACTATGATTTGAAACCGGTTCCATCCACCGGGC
>CAMLFI010000259.1 GCA_946479225.1 uncultured Mucilaginibacter sp.
TATCAGGTTTAATAGCCGATGCCAAAACCGATAGTCGCGGTATTACTTACGCTGCCGATATTATAGCCCATCAGCCTTCGCCGGAGATTTTGCTGCATGTGCAAAATGAGTTGAATGTAACGGAGCGGACCTTTCAAAGAATGTTTGAAAAGAATATAGGATTAAACCCTAACCTGTACAGACGCATCAGGCAGTTCAATTCCGCTTTTCAACAGCTTAACGCGGGTAAATACACCAAACTTTCAGATATCGCCTTTCAAAACGGGTATGCCGACCAAAGCCATTACGTTCGTGCATTTAAAGAATTTACGGGTATTACACCGAAGGATTATGTGAATTTTAGTTCAGGGGGTTAAGTGGCTAAAAGCCCGGGCCAAGAGCGATTCCCTCCCTTGGGAGGGTGCAGGGAGGGGTTTAATGAATTTTGTTATAGCTAACAAACCCCTACCCGCCACTGCACAGCCAACCGCACCCTTCCCCGAGGAAGGAGTTTTAGCGAAAAGCAGAATGTCGGTTTCGTTCTATTTTGCACATAGGCGCAGCGGTAATTTTACCGATGTTATTTAAACACGAAAAACATGAACGACAAGATGTACCCTTGCTTATGGTTTGACGGACAAGCCAAAGCCGCTGCAGACTATTACTGCTCTATTTTTAAAAACTCAGCCATATTAAACGAAAACCCTATTGTGGTTTTGTTTGAGTTGAATGGTTTTAAGTTTATGGCCCTAAACGGCGGACCAAAATATAAGCCTACGCCCGCCAATTCTTTTGTAATTGAATGCGAAACGCAGCAGGAAATTGATCATTATTGGGAAAAGTTGGGTGATGGCGGCCGGTACGACCAATGCGGTTGGCTGGATGATAAATTTGGTTTTTCGTGGCAGATAGTGCCTACAGTTTTGCATAAACTAATGGCCGACCCGGATAAGGCCCCACGGGTGGTTAATGCTTTTATGCAGATGTCGAAGTTTGATATCCAAACGTTGATAGACGCGTGATAAATATTTTGTAGCGTAGCAGAGTCCAGCCCCTGCTACGCTACAAACTTAATTTATTGGTCGCATCAGGCGGTTCCAGCGAATGCCGCTTAAAATATTTTTGGTAGAGTCTGTACTGAACCAGGTTACTTTGGCTTTGCCAATAATATGATCCTCGGGCACGTAACCCCAAAAACGGGAGTCTAACGAATCGTGGCGGTTATCGCCCATCATCCAGTAGTAATCCATTTTAAAGGTGTAGTTGTCCGCTTTTTTTCCATTGATGTAAATGTCTTTACCTTTTACATCAACCTTGTTGTTCTCATAAACCTCAATAGCACGACGGTATAAGGTAAGCGTGGAATCATTAAGCCGGACCGTCCAGCCTCTGGCAGGCATCTTAAGCGGACCGTAGTTGTCTAAATTCCATTTAAAATGTTCGTTATGTGGAAACACCTCAGCATCATACGTGCCCGCCGGCTGAACCATGGGCTGTACGCCTTTTATGTTGGCTATGCTTTTAAAGGCGGCCAGCTGGTCGCCGGGAATGATCATTTCAAAAGTATTAGCGCTGTATTGCTGGCGCACCGTAATGCGCATATCCTCCAACATTTTGGGGTTAAGTTCGGCGCCGTCTGTCACAACCGCGTAGGATGTTTGCGCCTTGGGCGCATTAGGCATAGCCTTGCCATTAATATATACCTGCGAGTTAACAATGGTCAGTATATCGCCCGGCGTAGCCTGGCAGCGTTTTATTAGTGTAGTACGTTCATCAATTGGGATATTATATTCCGGTCCGGCTTCGTCGGGTTTGTTAAAAACTACTATGTCGCCTTTTTTAGGTGATGAGAATCCCGGCAGACGCATGTAAGGCAATTGTATACCGCTCCAGTAAGTTTTCACTCCACTCACAACAGGCTCGGTAAACGGAAAGGCGATTGGGGTAATGGCCATACGCGGCCCGTAGCTTATCTTACTTACAAACAAATAATCGCCGGGGAGTTGCGTGCCTTCCATAGATCCCGAAGGGATAGCGTAGGCAGAGAACAGCAATCCGCGCACGGCCGTTGACACCACCAGCGCGAACACCAAAGCATCCACCCACTCGCGGGTTTTGCTTTTTTTAACTTTTGGTTTATCTGTTTTTTTTCTGAAAAGATTGATCTTCCAATTCATAAGCAAGGGGTTTGGTTATGAATTGGACGTAAAGATGGACAGATTGTTACAGTCGAAAAAACATCTATCACGCTAACCGATACGCAGGTTGTTGCGATTGATTAATCGTCTGACTAATGCTGAAAAAAATAACGCGATGAGTTGTTACGCACTCCGGCGCCGAGCCTGCAATAGATATGAAATTGCAATACAACTTGTCGGTATGATAACGTACAAAGACGATAGAATTATGTTTCCCATGGTCGTTTAAGTTAATTGGTGGTTAATTAATTAAACGTAACGCCGAAAAATATAGTTTATCTATTTGCCTTTAAATAGCACTTTTAAGTATTATGAAAATATTTGTGAATACACTTACGATATTTGTATTGATGATACAAAATCATTAAGAGAATTTGGTTGAACACCCTTGAAGTAGCCGGTATATTGTTTTACTACGCAGCCTTATTCATGATAAATATGCCCAAAAAGTGCAAAAAAAGAACATTTCCAAAGAGTTCAAGCGCTAAAACTCCATCTCCAATAGCACCGGGCAATGGTCAGAATGCCTTGCTTCGGGCAGAATGGCTGCGCGTTTTATGTTATCCTCCAACTCTTTACTTGCCATGGCATAATCAATGCGCCAACCCAGGTTTTTAGCGCGTGAGTTAGCGCGGAAACTCCACCAGGTATAGTTATGCGGTTCTTTGTTTACGTGCCTAAACGTATCAACAAACCCCGATTCGATAAAATTCTCCATCCACTCCCGTTCCTCGGGGAGAAAGCCAGATGAGTTAGCGTTTGATTTTGGGTTATGGATATCAATTGGCCGGTGACAAATGTTATAGTCGCCGCAAATAACAAGGCGCGGATGCTCAACTTTAAGCAGTGTTAAATATTTACCAAACTCATCCAAAAAGCGGAACTTAAATATCTGGCGCTCCTCGCCGCTCGATCCTGAAGGAAAATAAGCGCTCATTACTGATACCTCATCAAAATCAACCCGAATGCAGCGGCCCTCGCGGTCAAAATCTGCTATGCCGCAGCCATACTCTACATGGTTAGGTGTTCGTTTGGTGAGGATAGCCACGCCGCTGTAACCTTTCTTTTCAGCAGGGAACCAATAATGCTTATAACCTAAAGCTTCAACCAGGTGCAGATCGGTCAACACATCAGGCGTAGCCTTAATTTCCTGTAAACAAACCACATCAGCATTGGTAGCCTGCAGCCAGGCCAGCCAGTCTTTGTTAATTGCGGAACGGATGCCGTTAACGTTATAGGTAATGATCTTCATAATTCGGATTTCGGATTTTCGATTTCGGATTTAATTTATTGGGCTGACCGGGTTTAAAGTTTTAAATATATAACCAATTCCGAAATCGAACATCCGAAATTCGAAATAAAACAGCCCTTAGCGCGTGGGCAATAGTAATTTATCCAGCCTGCGGCACTCCCGTTTTTTGAGCAGCGATACTGTCATAGCTACGTCGGTTAACGGCCTATCGTTCTTGTCTTTTTTTACAGCGGCAATAAGGTCAACCATATCCAGGCCGCTCACAACCTCGCCGTATACGGTATAATTCTGATCTAAATGTGGCGAGCCGCCAACGGATTTATAAACCGCCCGTTGCAATGCCGGTATTTGCCTTCCCTTTAAACGGGTTTGAATCAGTTTATCCAGGTCTTCATCTGTAAATCGTTTACCTTCTACAATGTAAAACTGGCAGCCGCTTGATGCTTTACTTGGAAGATCATCCCGCGCAGCCGCTAAAACCCCACGCTTGTGGAACAGGCTATCTCTAAATTCAGCCGGAACGGTATAACCTACATCTCCGTTACCCAGTTCCATGCCCGGTTTGTTTTTTGTAGTGTCGCGCGAGTCGGGATCGCCTCCCTGTATCATAAAGTTTTGAATAACCCTGTGGAATAGGGTGCCATTATAATGCCCTTTTTTGGTAAGTTTTATAAAATTGTCGCGGTGCAGTGATGTTTCGTTGTAAAGCCGAATAATGCATTCACCATACACTGTTTTTATACGAACGTAATGATTGGGCCGTTTTGCGAAGCTGCTAAAGGTTATAAGCAATAAGCAAAGGGTAAGCGCCTTCTTCATCCTTCCTGCTCTTCAAAATAGGTTACTATTAATGATTTCATCATCATCTCCTGCTCCAATAAAGAATAGCTTGGTATGGTTTTAACCAGTTTCCAGTGCGGCCATCCATCCTGATCAAGACCCTCTAATTCATAAAAGCCCATCATGCTCATCAGCCGACAGGTGGCTATATGCATCAGCTCTTCCTTTTGCCGCTTGCTAAATTTCATTGGGCCCTGGCCCAGTTCCTGTACGCCAATTAAAAACAGCATCACTTTCACGTCAGGCGTATCGCTATCAAAATCCTGCGCTATACGTTGCTGTAACTCTTTCCATTTTTTGTTGATCTCGGCGGGTGTCATGGCAGCAAATATACCAATGTTAAATATACGGTGGCAGTAATTTGTGGGCGCGAATAATTTAGTTTTGGATTAAGCGCTAAAGGTCGGGTATCAGCAGGACGGCTCCCTCCCAAATACGATCACTGATAAAGCGCATACCTTTGTTGGAGGGATGGCTTGCAACGCCGGGGTTAGCAAACAAACCGCCAGCGAAATAGGTGGGATCGGGGTGCATTTCGGCTAACGAAACATAACTGGAATATTTTTTCAACACCACGTCT
>CAMLFI010000260.1 GCA_946479225.1 uncultured Mucilaginibacter sp.
AAAGCAATATGCGGTTCTCTAATATGGTCAGCTCAATTTTTTTACCATCCTTTATTAGCAGGTGCGTGTTAGGGTGGTGCTCCATATTGGCGAAACTATAGGTCTCTGATTTTTCATTATTCAGCTGAAACTTGATCTTATTATCAATCAGTGCCACCATTACATCCATGTTAAATGGCTTAGTGATATAGTCGGACACGCCGAAGCCATAAGCATCTATCTTATCAATATCCTGCTGCTTGGCGGTGGTCATTATTATCAGCTTATCAAAGCCTTTGGCGCGTACGTTGGCGCAAACCTCTGAGCCTTGCTTACCGGGCAGCATCCAGTCCAGCAAAACTATATCAGGATGCTGCGAAAGAATGATCTCTTCGGCATCGTCGCCATTGCTGGCTTCTAAAACCTTATATCCTTCTGACTCCAGGCGCTCGGCCACTAAAAAACGCAGGTTTTCATCATCCTCAACCAGCGCAATCTTTATCTCTTTGTTTATCATCTCAATTTTCGTAAGGCAACGTTATTAAAAACTCCGACCCTTCATTAACCTTGCTCCGAACTACAATGGTACCATTCATAAAATTTACCAGTTCTTTGCAAAAAGCCAAACCCAGGCCAACGCTTCCGTTTTTGTTATATTGGTTCTCTAATCTATAAAATTTTCTAAAGATATTGTTTAATTCACTTTTTGGGATACCTATCCCATTGTCAATAAACGAAAATATAATATTACGCTTTTCGGCGCTTACATTTATTAAAAGCGTTCTTTTTTCAGGATGCGAGTACTTGTAGGCATTCTCCATCAGGTTTTGAAAAATACTTCCCAGTAAAACCGCGTCGGCTTCAAAATACACCACATTCTTTATTTTGTAATCCAGCTTAAAATCGGGGTATTTAATGGTAAAGGTATCAATATAGCTTTTTACAAAATCGGCTATGTTTATCTTATCCTTTTTTATTTTGATGGATTTATTTTCCAGTTGTGTAAAGGAAAGCAGCTTATTCATCAGCTCGTTCAGCTTGTCAGCCTCCTCATCCAAAATTTTGCCGTAATGGCGGCGCTGCCGCTCGGTAAGTTCGCTGTCGCCCCGCAGGTTTGAGCCCGCTATTTTTATTACGCTCACCGGCGTTTTAAACTCGTGGGTAAAGTTGTTTATAAAATCGTACTGTAGCTTAAACAGTTTAAGGTTAACATTAAGGTTACGGTAAATGAGCCAGCCTATCAGCACAAAAAAGAAATAAACCAGTACTATAATGCCCCCGGCAGGCGCAAACCGGCGATTGGCCTCGGCCCGCAAATGGCTTTTTGACGATTTAAAATACAGCTTGTAATCTGACAAGGCGCCCGATAGTGCAACCTCATCCGTTGAAACCTGCGTGCGGTCAATATCAGGTGGATCGTAAACAAACTGCTTGATAGAGATATCCTGGTAAAGTTCAGGGTTGGTGTTAATGATTTTGAGGTACTGAGGATCAAGGTAAAAGGTAAACATGTTCTGATTGTAGTAGGCAGGCGAATAACCGCTCCGCTGCAGATCATGATAGGCTTTAAGGTCCTCGTTGTAGGGTATATTTAAGAAGCTAACCTTGCCCGGCCTTGTAATATAAAATTTAGACTGATCTTCAGGGCTGGCGCTTCTTGATGTATCAAAAGCCGCTACATAATCGCTCAGCTTATCTACCATTTGCTTGAAATCATTTTGATTGATAAATGCTTCGTTACTTGTCTTTTTCACCTCTGCGCCGTGGGGGTAATACTGATGGATAGCATTAACCCGCATGCCAAGATTACTTGCTTTTTTATTCCCCGCTTTGGGGTTACCAACCGTTATCTTGAAGAAAACCACTTTACGTACAAAAGAGAATTGATGGAATATAGAATCAGCATAATCTCCTGCCGATCCCGAATCAAGCATACCCATGTAAGACGTTATTATGGGTATTCTGTTTTTATAAAGATCGTTGTACGGATTTACAAAGGTTTTTTCGGCAACCGTATTTTTCTTAGAGGCGAAATCATTTTCTACGTTTTGAGCGGTTATTTGGTAAGCTGCATAAAGCGCCACAAACAACGTTACCGACACCAATATTAAAAAGGCAATTATCAGCGAAAAATTCTTTCTGTAGGTAGTATTCTGCGCCCTCATTACACAACCTTAAGGTTTAGCCAACATATTATCATGCAGAAATTTTTCAATTTTCAGATAGATCTGCATTCTGCTGCTATCGGTCTGCCCTGACCGCCCTTCGTTTTTATTCAGTTCATAAATAACCGGCACATTATGGCGTTGTAAGTCGCGGCGATAGTTATTCATCTCGCTGGTATTTAAACGCATATCAAGCCCGGCCTGAAATATGAGTATTGGCGCTTTAACTTTGTTCGTGTTAAAAACGGGCGAAATTGCCTTAAGCCGCTCGGCGTCCTTTTTAGGGTCGCCAAACATTTCATATCGTTTTTGCAGCGTTGATCTTAAAAAAGTTGGCACTTCTTTTATGTAAGTGTAAGCATTAATAGGCGGATCAAGCGCTATGGCACAGGCATATTTGTGCGGGTAAAACGTTACGCCATACAAAGCAGAAAAACCACCAAATCCACGCCCGAATATGGCTATTTTGGCCGGATCGGCTATTTTTTGCTGCACAAGGTAATTTACGCCATCCATTATATCCTGCTGAATTTTGCCGCCCTGCTCTATAAAGCCTGCACTGTAAAAAACTTTTCCGTAACCGGATGAGCCACGATAATTTACCTGTAAAACAGCGTACCCCCGGTTGGCTAAAAATTGTGTTTCGGCTTTGTATCCCCAATAATCGCGCTGCCCAAAGGGCCCGTCATGCGGAATTACAACAACCGGCAAGTTGGCGCGGTTAACGCCCTGCGGATAGGTAATATAGCCGTTAATAAGCGTACCATCGGTGGCGTGGTAGCTTATTGGTTCCATAGCGCACATATCTTCGGGGTTAAGCTTTGCGTTATCGCTGAGTCTGCTTAGCTTATTCGGTTTGCGCTCATATAAATAAATCACGCCCCTGCTCCTGTCAGTTGATGCCGTAATGATAAACCTTTGTTCAGAAGTGTCCCTTCCTAAAATGTTTACTTCCTGATCAGGCAGTTGCTTGTTCATGTCAGTATAAATCTTTTCAATTCCCTTGTCAAAAAAATGTTTTTGTGGTTTTTCAGCTTCCCAACCAACTGTTTCAAGGCGGCGCTTGTTTCTTATGTAGTCATAGCGCTGTATATCTGCTTTATCATTAATAAAAAGCAACCGCTCCTCTTTGCCGTTGTCGGCATTTATTTCCACAACAGCAGTTTTATCCCTGCCAACGTTTGAAAGCGCGTAGAAGTAATTCTTTATGCCCGTAAAACCAATAGGGCGTATTGAGTTTCTAAAATTATTTTTAATGATCGGCGTGAATGCTGCTCCCTCGTTCGGCCTGAACAGAATTGTTTCTTCAGCACCGTCTGTAGCTTTTACCAAGCGTATGCTGCCGTCGGCTTCAGAAATCCAGTCGCTGAAATTACCCGGATTTGGCAGGTAGAGCCGCACTTGCCCGGTGCGCACGTTAAGCTTATATACATCAATTTTCGCCGAATCGCGTTTGTTCATCGTAATGGATATTACATCGGGCGTGAGGCGGTTTGTGTTGAGTATACGCGTTTGAATCTTTGCTTCTGATGACAATAAAACGCGTGTCTTTAAGGTTTGCACATCAAGCGCGAATATTTTATGGTTCCCTTTGTTACCAAAGTTATCATTTCCGAATACTATCTGGTTATCATACGTCCAGGAGAAATCGCGGATTGTAAAATCGCTGAAGGATGTCGCTCTTACCTCTTTCTCATTATCCAACGACTTGATGAATATATTTTGCTTGTCCTTATACAATTTCAAATACGCAACATACTTACCATCCGGCGAAATTTTGAAATTGTTTTTTTCCGGCGAAGTAAAAAAATCGCTCACAGGTATATCCGCCTTTTTATCCTTGCAGCCTGCAAAAGCGATAATTAAATAAAATAAAAATAAAAGTTTCCAACTCCTCATCATTGTATCCTACTCCGGATTATAACAGCATAAATTAATAAAATATGTACCCGTGTTTTTATTTGTCACCACAATTTTACCCTTATAACACGTTACTAAGTTGCTAATAAGTATCACATCAACAATATAATATTTAATTTTAACGGTATGAAACGCTTTTTAGGATTTGTATTTATCGTTTTGCTATCCTCGGCCCGGTTACTGGCGCAGGGTAACGAGTTTGCACTGGCCCGCCAGTATACAGCCAACGGCGAGCCCGAAAAGGCACTGGAGCTTTATGATAAATTATTTAAGCAAGATGCCGAAGCGTATTATTCATTTTATCTGAACACGCTTTTTGAGCTGCAAAAATTTGACCTTGCCGAAGCAACAGCAAAAAAAATGGTTAAGCAGTTTCCTAAAAACAATAAGTATATAATTGCCCTGGGCAGCGTTTACAATAAAAAGAACGAAAAAGAGAAGGCGAACTTATTATATGACGACCTGATAAAGGGCATACCGGCCAATGCAAGCGAAATAAGCAATGTAGCATCGCAATTTTACCAGGCCGGCAATACCGAGTACGCCATTAAAACCTTTTTGCAGGGCCGGAAAAAATTGGGCAAGGACGAGGTTTTTGCTAACGAACTGATAACGCTCTACCGTTATAAACGCGATAAAGTAAACATAACAGAAGAGTTTCTTAATTTTTTACCCACAAATGCCGGCTATCTGGGGCAGGCACAATACACCCTATCAACGTTGTATGAAGGGGATGAAGATTATGATATGTTACGCACTGCCCTTTTAAAACG
>CAMLFI010000261.1 GCA_946479225.1 uncultured Mucilaginibacter sp.
ATTGTTTATTGTTTTTATGCAAGGTACGCAGTGTTTTTACAGCAAATGGTGACACAAGTGTGTCAGTAGTCCTGAAAACAGGTGTTCCAAATTGGTTGATTTAGTGTTCCAAACTGTTCCAATTTTAGTTAAAAATTCAAAACCCCTTCAATATTTTCATTATCAGGTACTTAAAAGCTTTTTACAGTTAATCTTACTGACTTATAAGTAGTTTCAAAGTGTTCCAAAGTGTTTCGGGGTAAAAAGTTAAAGGCTTGCTAATCAAAAGATTAGTTCCGTCATCGTCATTGGGAAAAATTAGAAGCTTTATATTTTTTGGAACACCGACGGGGCATGAGATATACAAAAGTTCAAAATCCGCCGCTGGTGTAAAAAGAACATATTTTCTTTCGGTAGCACTATGTTATTAAAGCCCAGTAATTAAGAGTGTAACAAGATTATTGCGTTGACGGATTCAGGTTCAAAATTGTACTTTTTTGAATGTTTTAAATAAAAGATTTGTTACTTTGCACACCATTAACCACCGAGCGTACTAAATTTTTTTGATCTACGTAATGCCTTATTATCAGGGCAGGCGGTTAGGTATTATACAAGCACAACATACTAAGAATTTTTATGAGCAAGTTTCGCAGTGCCGATTGGTTTGGCACAAAGGATAAAATGGGTTTCCTGTACCGCAGTTGGATGAAAAATCAGGGCATGCCCGAGGATATGTTTGACGGCCGCCCCGTAATTGGTATATGTAACACCTACTCTGAACTTACCCCCTGTAACGCCCACCTGCGCGATATTGCAGAGAGCGTTCGCCGTGGTGTGTTAGAGGCCGGTGGTTTCCCGGTTGAGTTCCCTATCATGTCGTTAGGCGAAACTTTGCTGAAGCCTACCGCCATGCTTTTCCGCAATTTGGCGAGTATGGATGCTGAAGAGTCTATCCGTGGTAACCCTATTGACGGCGTTGTGCTGTTAACCGGTTGCGATAAAACTACTCCATCAACCCTAATGGGTGCTGCCAGTGTTGATCTGCCTACCCTTGTTGTACAAGGTGGCCCAATGCTTAACGGCAAGTTTAAGGGCGAGGACATAGGATCAGGCACGGCCTTATGGAAATTTAACGATAAGCTAAAAACCGGCGAAATGACCTATGACGAATTTGCCGAGGCAGAAAGCTGCCAGTCGCGCAGCCCGGGCCATTGTATGACGATGGGTACAGCATCAACCATGGCTGTTATGGTTGAAGCCTTAGGTATGTCGTTAAGCGGTATGGCGGCTATCCCTGCTGTCGATGCCCGCAAGAAAAGAATAGCGCAGCTATCCGGTAGACGTATTGTAGAGATGGTTAAGGAAGATCTTCGCATCTCAAAAATATTAACCCGCGAGGCATTTGAAAATGCCATCAAGATAAACGCAGCAGTTGGTGGTTCAACCAACTTTGTTATTCACTTAACCGCAATTGCCGGTCGTGTAGGCATTGATCTTAACATTGATGATTTTGACAACCTGGGCTCAAAAATGCCATTGTTGTTAAACCTGATGCCGTCGGGCAAGTTCCTGATGGAAGATTTTTACTATGCCGGCGGTTTACCTGCTATCATCAAACAAATACAGTCTGAGCTGCACATGGGAGCGATAACCGTTACCGGCCAGTCTCATGCAGAAAATATTGCCAACAGTGGCACCATTTATAACAGCGATGTTATTTACACCTTTGATGAGCCATTGATACCTGAGGCCGGAACAACCGTGCTAAAAGGTAACCTGGCGCTTAACGGTTGTGTGATAAAACCATCGGCCGCTACACCTGCGCTAATGCAGCACACAGGCCGCGCTGTGGTATTTGAAAACATTGAAGATTACCACGCTCGTGTTGATGATCCGCTTTTAGATATTGACGAGACCTGCGTAATGGTGCTTAAAACGGTAGGCCCTGTGGGTTATCCGGGCATGCCTGAAGTAGGCAACATGCCTTTGCCTAAAAAACTATTGGATAAAGGTGTTACCGATATGGTAAGGATATCAGACGGCCGCATGAGCGGAACTGCTTTTGGTACCGTTATCCTGCACGTATCGCCTGAGTCGGCTATAGGTGGAAACCTGGGCTTGGTAGAAAACGGCGACATGATAACGCTGGATGTGCCTAAAAAACTGATCCAGTTAGAGGTATCAGACGAAGAACTGGAAGCCCGCCGTAAAGTGTGGCAGGCACCACCTGCAATGGCCGAACGTGGTTATGTGAAAATGTACATAGACACAGTGCAACAGGCTGACAAAGGTGCTGATCTTGATTTCCTTGTTGGCTGCTCCGGATCGAAAGTTACCAGGGACTCGCACTAAAACAAACATTGCACGCTATTAAGAGATGGGCTTTTAATGGCATATAAAACGGAGAGGGCAGCAAAGTCCTCTCCGTTTTTCCATATTAAACCAATTATAAATTATGTTAGTGTTTATTCTTATTCTTTGTATAGGTACGCTCATAGTGTTAACTACCTGGGCAAAAATGAATGTGTTCCTTACGTTCATAATCGTCTCTGTTATGGCGGCGTTACTGCTGGGGATGCCGCTTGAGCAGGTGCCTAAAACAATTAACAAAGGCATAGGCGATATGCTTGGGTCGTTAGTAGTGGTGATAGTGTTGGGTGGTATGCTGGGTAAACTGGTTGGTGCGAGCGGGGCAGCGCAGCGCATAGCAACATCCATGCGCAACGCCTTCGGCGAGAAGTACATTACCTGGGCCATGAGCTTAACCGGCTTAATTGTAGGTATACCCTTATACTATAATGTGGGTTTCTTTTTGTTGATCCCAATTATCTTCTCGGTAGCTGCGCGATATAAATTACCATTGGTTTACATAGGCCTTCCCATGCTTACTGCCTTGTCTGTTATGCATGGTTTTTTACCGCCGCACCCCTCGCCTATGGCACTAACAGTACAGTTTCAGGCCGATATAACTCAGGTTTTTATGTATGGTTTTATTATAGCCATACCCACAATAATTATTGCGGGCCCGCTTTTTGCCAAAACAATACGGGGCATTAAGTCAAACTCAACAATGACATTAGTTGCCGACGACATCCCCGAAGAAAATTTACCGGGACTTGCTAACAGTATTTTATCATCCCTATTGCCTGTATTATTGATAGGTTTGGGTACGTTGGTGGCTAATCTTTCCGGCAATAATCCACAGGTGCAAAATATCGCGCATTTTTTTGCAGATCCTGGTATAGCAATGGTGGGAACCATTTTGATAGCCACCTATACATTGGGTATTTCTACCGGCCGCTCTTTAAAGCAGGTGATGGATGTTTACGCCGATGCAATAAAAGAGATAGCTCTTATATTGCTTATTATAGGTAGCGCGGGCATATTAAAACAGGTGTTTATGGATACCGGTGTAAGCGAGCAGATATCGGCAGGCTTACAGCAATTGAACATGCCGCCTTTGGTTTTAGGATGGGTGATAGCCGCCATACTTAGGTTATGCCTCGGGTCTGCAACAGTGGCAGGCCTTGCAGCGGCGGGTATTGTTTTCCCGCTGATGCAAACCACACATGCCGATCCGAACCTGATGGTGCTATCCGTTGGTGCGGGAAGTTTGTTCTGTTCACACGTTAACGATACATCATTTTGGGTGTTTAAAGAATACTTTGGTTTGGATATGAAGCGCACCTTTTTGTCATGGTCGTTGATGGAAACGTTGGTTTCGGTATTGGGTCTTATTGGTGTAGTGCTTTTAAATATGTTTATATAAAAGCTTCTCAAAACGGACATAAAAAAGCGATGGTGTTCAGATCCATCGCTTTTTTTATATTAAAGTATTATTTATTACTCTGCTTTTTTGATCTCCACCCTGCGGTTTAACACGCGACCAGCTTCGGTAGTATTATCAGCAACAGGTTTGCTCTCGCCGTTTCCTACCGTGCGTAAATTATCAGCATTTATGCCGCTGTTAACCAAATAGGTTTTCACAGCGTTGGCTCTCTCAACAGAAAGCGCCATGTTATGTTCGGGTGTGCCTTCCGCGGATGCATTGCCATTCAAAACAAACTTTGCCGACGGATCCTTTTTCATCTCGGCAACAGCGCGGTCCATCGAAGGATAAGACTGAGTCTTTAATATACCTGAGTTAAACTCAAACTGGATATTAGCAAAGTTGTAGTCCGGCGGCGCTGGGGTCGGTGCAGGTTGTGGAGATGCAGCAGGAGCCGGCATTGCAGCAACTGGTGCAGGTGTCGGCTTTGATACAGGCGCCGGTGGGAAAGTTTCGGCATCCGGCGCAGGCTGTGCTATTTTTTTGGCTTTGCAGGCAGGCATTACAACTGCTGCCAACACAATAAGAATCGGAAAGAAAGATAAGCGTAATTGTTTCATCTTAAAAAGACTGTTTTGAAATGAATATAACGATAAATGGGGAGTTATAGTACCATTCATGTTATATTTCAAGACGTATTGTGTGTTTTCAACCGCCAATACATCGCTAATCAAAACATCAAAGATGTACCAATAAGCATCTGCTTCTACGCTATAACGCTAAGGGTTGTGCCGGTGATACTAACGGTATACTTTTTTAGCGCTATTGCTGCAGGCCCCGTAATGACGGTTCCTGTTTGGCTGAACTCGCTGCCATGCAACGGGCAAATAAATTTACTTTGTGCTGCATTATAGGCAATGTTTGTGCCCTCATGCGTGCAGGCAATCTGAACGGCTGTGAACGAAGCAGCTAAATTGCCCGCTGCAATTCTGGCCAAAACGACGCCCCCGCTTGATTTAGAAGCGCCAACCGCTGTTACCTCTGAATTAAGGTCGGCAGTGAAAA
>CAMLFI010000262.1 GCA_946479225.1 uncultured Mucilaginibacter sp.
AGGCAACAGTCGGAAATGGTCGCCAGTACGTTAGCCACCGACTTATCGGGCGAATACACCTTAGCCAAATAACCATTATCATGAAAAAAACAGCATCGTTATTGAAATCTCTTTTTGTGTTTGTAAATCTGCATGCCCAAAAATTGCCAAACATTCAACTTGCCGGCGTAAGGGCGCCCGCCAATATTAAAATTGACGGCAGCTTAACTGAATGGAGTGACCAGCTACAGGCGTATAACACTGTTGATGATCTGTTTTATACCGTAAGTAACGACGACAATAATTTGTACCTTACACTTGTAGCGCCGTACAAATTTGCCTGCAAAAAGATATTGATTGGCGGCGTAATGTTTTCGGTAAGTAAAATTGCCGATAAAAAAAGCAAAGACGATCCATCGAAAAAGGCTATTGATTTTGTGCTGCTTAAAAGCGATCAGCGGCGCGAACTTTCTGAGAATTTTGAGAAATACTTAAATAAAAAAATCAAAAATCCTGACTCAGTTTTAAAACTGATCAATAAAAAATTGGCGACCATGCTTAAGACCTTCGATATTAACCGCGAAATAATACCGGTTTATAACGATCTGAACATAGTTGCTGCCGCGCGTTTCAATAAAAATCTGGACCTTGTGTATGAGTTGAGCGTCCCGCTGTCTTACATAGGTATTAATAAGGATTATGCAGCGCCATTTAGTTTTAATATTTGCGTTAGCGCTGCTGATGCTGCGGTCAGAGTAATGAGGTGGAAGTACTCGCCGGAGCATCCGAATCCCCCACCGCCACCCTCGTTTCCGCCGGGTACAGTGCTGCCGCCGCCTAACCCGCTTTATACATCCACTGATTTTTGGGCCAACTATACTTTAATTAAATAACCATGAGAATATTACTATTGATCTTTCTTTCGGTAGCTTGCATCAGCGCCGACGCACAAAAGCTGCCCAATGTACAATCCGCCGGTAAACTACTGCCCGAAAACACGAAAATTGACGGAAAATTAAGTGAATGGCAGGATGTATTACAGGCGTATAATAAGGCTACCCGAATTGAATATACTTTAGCCGACAATGCCGGGCAATTGTACCTGGCCATCAGATCAAAAAATGTAGCAAGTACAGCAAAAATCATGGCCGGCGGAATAACCCTGAATATCAATATCCCAGGTGTAAAGCAAGCAAATGCGCCATCTTTAACAGTGCCCGTTACCAATTCGGGCTATGCCCTAGCGCCATCGGGAGATGTGAAAGCAAATTTTTCCGTTTTAACAGATTCTTTAAAAATTGCTGGTGCAATTAAGCAGTTCAAATTTATAAAAGCACTTAATTTTATTGGATTACAAGACACCTTGCTTTCCATATACAATGAGCAAGGCATACAAAGCAAAATGACTTATGATAATGGAACTTTTGTGTGCGAGATTTTGATCCCGAAACAATTTATTGGTCTGGCAGGCCTTTCCAAATCATTTACCTATCAGATAAAATTAAATGGCGTTCCGTCGCCCCCTATAGCGGGTGGCCCGCCGCCGCCACCCTTAACCGCTCCGCCTAATTGGCTACCTTCTGATCCCCGCCATATCTCGTTTGAGGTACGCACTCCAACCGATTTGCGTGGCGAATACCCTTTAGCTAAATAATTATGAAAACCCTTGCGCTACTTTTCTTTTCAACTATCTACATAAACGCAACTGCCCAAAAGCTACTCAACACGCAACAAGTAAGCTTACGCGCGCCGGTAAATGTTAAGATTGACGGCAAAGCAAGTGAATGGGGAAAAATGCAAGCCTATAACACTGCTACCGAATGCTATTATACAATGGCTAATGATGATAAAAAGCTCTACTTAATTGTACAGGCAAGCGGTGGGGTGATGACAAACATTACAAACGGGGGAATTAAATTAGCAATACAAAAAAAGGGAGGTAAAAACGATGTCGGAGCGCCATTTATTAAATTTCCGTACCTGGAAAAGGGAAAGATGGTATTGATAAACCCTAAAGACTTCGCCGGCGCTACAGACACTATCGTAATGGCGTATAATAAACAGTTGGCAAAAAGCGCTAAATGGATATATACAAGGGGACTTAGTGGCGTAGATAGCTTGCTTTCGGTTTACAACGACCGTGGCGTATCTGCCGCCGGCACTTTTGATAATAATATGAAATATACCATGGAGATGTCTGTTGATCTTGCGCTGCTGGGTTTGTCTGTTGAAAACCTTTCGGGGTTTTCCTATCACATCATTGTTAACGGCGAGCCTAACAGGTATATGCCAGTAAGCGTGGTGAGCTATATGAAACGAACTACATCTAATGGCAGGAGCATTGATTTAACGGAACAGGAAAAACACAACCTGGAAAGATTTGACAATTTATCCAATAAAATGGCGGCTTCTACAGATTTTTCCGGCGAATACACCTTATCGAAATAAATTATGAAAGTATTAGCGTCTATACTTCTTTCAGCAATAACCTTTGTGGCAACCGCACAAACATCAACAGAAGTACAACAAATAGGGATACGTGCAGACAACGCCGAAGTAAAAATTGATGGTAAACTAATGGAGTGGGGCCATCAATTGTATACATACAACAAGGCCTGCGAAATTCGGTATAGTATAGCAAACAGCAGAGACTATCTCTATCTGGCCATCCAGGCAACAGATGTAGAGATAATTCAAAAGCTCATTACCGGAGGTTTAGCTTTTACAATAAACACCAACGGCAAAAAAGATAAAAACGGCCTCGTTATAACTTTCCCGGTGTACGAGAAAGGTAAAAGTCACCCCTATTTAAATCTGGAAAAGCCAAAAGAAATTAATGGTGACAAGGCAAATTATAGCATGCGTCTGGACAGCCTGATAAGCAGCGGAAACTCCAAAATAACAACCGCGTTTAAGTTTATCGGCATATCCGGCTTAAAAAATATTACCGACGAAATGATACCCATTTATAATGTCGAGGGAATATCTGCAGCCGCCATGCTTGACAATAGTTTATATTACAACTTTGAACTATCAGTGCCCTTGAAGCTGATAACTGCCAATTCCAAGCTCGAAAAACTGTGGTACAATATCAGGCTTAACGGTTTAGCTTTTGGTGGCTCGGATCTGAAAATGGTGCGGGATCGTTTTTTAGTATTTAAAGGCAGCGACGGTAAAGATTACATGCTGGGCGATGCAACTCCACGCAACTGGAGCCTGGCAACGCCAAGTGATTTTTGGGGAGAATATACGCTGGCTAAATTTTAAAACCCGTGCTGCGGGCAGGTAACTCTAAAGCGGTTGTTCAGCATAAGGCCGATAACTATCTCGTGCGTGCCGCGGCTTACTGTATTTAGGGCTGATGAGGTGATATCATAGCTATAACCCACATTAATAAGCGAACTCAGGTTAAAACCGGCCAAAACAGCTACAGCATCGTTACGACGGTAAGAAGCCCCTAACCAAAATTTATCCTGGAAGTTGAATTTGCCGTTAACATCAAAGGTAAGCGGCACCGGGCTGGTTCTTTTTACCAGTACCGATGGCAGGAAGGTTATCTCGTCCGTCATGAACAGTTTAACGCCCGCTGTTAAGTAAAAGTGCGGAACAGTGGGGCTGCTTGTAGCCTGCGAGGTGCCGAAATAATAGTTTTGAGGAAGCAATTGCCTAACAGACAAACCCATGTAATAATTAGATGAGTATAACCAAACACCCGCACCAACATCAGGGCGCCATTGGCTGTTTTCGCCGTTGTTAATGGCAGGGTCGTTAGGATCGGCAGGTGTTAGTTCAGCAGTATTTAAAGAGATACGGTTCATCCCCCCCATAACCCCTACCGAAAGGTTTAACCTGTTTGTTAAGCCAAGGTGGTAGGCATAGGTTGCACTAACGTTGGTTTGCGTTATAGGGCCGGCTTTGTCTGTTATAACCATAGCGCCAATGCCATGATGCGGCTCGGCGGCCTGGTAATTTTGCGTAAATAACCTGCTTGATGGGTTTATACCGTTCTGGGCAGAGAAACCCGTCGCATCACCCTCTATAAAATTACGGCCAAGTGGCGCGTTTACTGATAAATAACTGGTAACCGGAGCCCCCTGTAAACCCACCCATTGATTACGATGACCCAGCTTTACATCTGTATAATTCTCAATACCGGTAACAGCAGGGTTTAAAAGGTAGTTATTAAACATGTACTGTGTAAACTGCGGAAGCTGTTGCGCTACTGCAGCGCGCACACCTATAAATAAAATGAACAGTAGAAATTTTTTCATTAAAGAATATCCGCTCTTATTGCAATACTTGTTTTAAGGTAGCTTTTCTACTGTTAAATTATAACTTATAGTTATTAATTTCATTTGCAGAAACAATTACCGACGAATATAGCTTTTCTGCGTTTATATGCCACATAATAGTCCATAAAAAATTTATTATTTGATGATACTGACGTACCCGGAAGTAGTTTTGCGGCCACTGCCGGGATTAACAATGTAGTAATAAGTACCCACCGGCAAAGCAGATCCACGTACAGTTCCGTCCCACGGCGAAGCATATCCTTTTGAAGAATATACCTTTTCGCCACTTCGGCTAAAAATGTCAACCGTTACGTTAGGATACATGTTGAGGTATTTGATCTCCCACACGTCGTTAACCCCGTCGTTGTTCGGCGTAAAAGCATTGGGTATAAGCGGGCTCTTCAGCACCTTTACAAATATGGTTTTAACGGCTGTGCAGCCCTTGTCTGATGTTGTGGTTAATGTGTAGGTAGTACTTTCAACCGGGCTGGCATAAGGCTTTAAAACATCTGCCTGGTCAAGCGAGGCAGCAGGTG
>CAMLFI010000263.1 GCA_946479225.1 uncultured Mucilaginibacter sp.
ATTATATTGGTCTCCATAGTTATCAATTTATTTAAAAACCGATCCATCGCAGGCTAATAAATGGCAAAACGGTTTAACGAATCAGAACTTACTTTTAAGCAGCGGCTTTCTGCCCTCAAAAACCTGCCGGCACTCTTTAACCTGGTATGGCAAAGCAGTCCGCAAAAAACAGTGTTAAGCTTTAGCCTGCGCATAGTGCGTTCGGCCATGCCGGTGGCTTTGCTGTATGTGGGTAAACTTATTATGGACCAAGTGGTTCAGCTAAACAGACACGGCGGTGATCAGCAGCAGTTGTGGCAACTGGTGGGCATTGAGTTTGGACTGGCGGTGCTTACTGATGCCCTTAATCGCGGTATTACTTTAACGGATAGCTTACTCGGCGACCTGTTCTCTAACCACACCTCGGTTAAGATAATGCAACACGCGGCTACGCTTGATCTTGAACAGTTTGAGGATTCAGTTTTTTACGATAAACTGGAAAGAGCGCGTCAGCAAACTGTGGGGCGCTCCATCTTACTATCACAGGTAATGAGTCAGATCCAGGACCTTATCTCTATGGCTCTTCTGCTTACTGGCTTAATCACATTTAATCCCTGGCTCATCATTTTGTTGTTAGTGGCAATTATCCCCTCCTTTTTAGGCGAGGCGTACTTTAACAGTAAAAACTATGCTTTAACACGAAGCCAAACCCCCGAGCGGCGCGAACTGGACTATCTACGCTACCTCGGCGCCAGCGACGAGACAGCTAAAGAAGTGAAGATTTTTGGTCTGTCAGATTTCATTATCGATCGTTTTAAAACCTTATCAAATAAGTTTTACACAGATAACAGCAAGCTTGCCGTTAAACGCTCTGGCTGGGGCACCTTTTTTTCTGTGTTGGGAAGCATCGGCTATTACGCTGCCTATGGTTTTATTATCTACCAAACTATCAGTGGCAAATCAACCGTTGGTATGCTTACCTTTTTGGCGGGCTCTTTCCGTCAGCTAAGCTCGCTGATGGAAACCATGCTTAACCGCTTTACAAGCGTATCGCAGGGCGCTATTTATCTAAACGACTTTCTTGAATTTTTTGAAATAAGTCCCAACATTAGCACAAAACAGAACCCGCTACCTTTTCCGAACCCCATTTTGCAAGGCTTTACTTTTGAGGATGTTGGTTTCCGTTACCACAACGCCGAAAGATGGGCCAACCGACATCTGAGTTTCACCTTACATCCCGGCGAGAAACTGGCCCTGGTAGGAGAAAATGGCGCCGGAAAAACCACTTTGGTAAAACTGTTGGCGCGATTGTACGACCCCACAGAAGGGCGCATACTTTTAGATGGTATAGACCTAAAAGAATATGATCTGAAAAGCCTGAGACAAAATATAGGTATTATTTTTCAGGATTATCTGCGTTATCAAATGACGCTTTCGCAAAACATAGCGGTCGGCAATATTGGCGAATTGGGTAATGCGCCATTGATACAAAAAGCGGCTAAGGAAAGTTTGGCCCATTCCCTCACCGAAAAATTACCGGGGCGCTATGAACAGGCGCTGGGGAGACGATTTAACAACGGTGTGGAACTGTCAGGCGGCGAGTGGCAAAAGGTAGCACTGGCCCGGGCATACATGAAAGACAGCCAGGTTTTGATATTAGACGAACCTACAGCTGCATTAGATGCCAGGGCAGAATACGACGTTTTTCAGCGCTTTGCTAAATTAACGCAAGGTAAATCGGCCGTATTGATATCGCATAGGTTTTCTACCGCGAGATTAGCAGACCGGATATTAGTGTTAAATGCCGGCACGATACTGGAAAGCGGAACCCATGATGAACTCTTGGCGAAAAATGGCCAATACGCCGAACTTTTCACTTTACAAGCTAAAGGATATTTATAACCTTGCATGCTTATAAAAACTCAATAATTAAATGAAAGAACCGGGAGAGTGCCAAAATATGCCGGAGATAAGAACGGAGATCGACGGCATTGACAAACAAATAATTGCTCTGATTGGTAAGCGTTATCAATACGTAAAAGCTGCTGCAAAATTTAAAACCAGTGAAACATCGGTTAAAGCTCCTGAGCGTTTTGCCGCTATGTTGATTGAACGCAGAGCTTGGGCAGAACAGCAGGGTTTGAGCGCAGACATGGTGGAAAAACTATATACAGATATGGTTAGCTATTTTATCAGCGAAGAGCTGAAGCTGTTTAGGAAGTGAAGAGTGACAATTACACTCAGGTCGCGATCCATTTAGCATTACTTTAGTGATTACAGAACAAGAGGCTGTCTCAAAAGTGAGGCGGCCTCTTGTTGTTTTAAATGAGAATCATTAGAAAATAAAGACAGATGAAATTCAAAATTTTACCAACGTTTTATTACTTTGGTGAAATTATAATTCCATAGTGCAGCCGGTACTTAACCTATTTTACACAAAAAGCCCAAAAACTTATACAAGCATTTGCCTTACAGATTGGCGAACGTTAGTAGTAATATGAAAAATACAAACTTCGCCAACAAGCCCACAAAAAAAAGGTACCATATACTGTTCCTTATTTTTATAACCGTGGTTATTAACTATATGGACAGGAGTAACCTTGCCGTGGCAGCATCAGCCATTGGCAAAGAGTATAAATTCTCTTCCGTACAAATGGGTTTGTTATTGTCGGCTTTTAGTTGGACGTATATCCTGTTTCAGGTACCCGGAGGAATGTTGGTTAAACGCTACGCGCCACGAGTATTTTATGCTGTTAGTTTAATTTTATGGTCGGTATTTACCGTTATGCAGGGGTTTGTAAGCGGGTTTATTAGTTTGTTCGGTTTGCGCATGGCCACCGGTATGGCCGAGGCACCGGCCTACCCTATTAATAACCGGGTGGTAAGCAGTTGGTTTCCCGATGGAGAGCGTGCTTCAGCTATTGCCATATATACCTCGGGCCAGTTTTTAGGGTTGGCCTTTTTAATGCCTGTGCTATCAAAAATACAATTGTATGTGGGCTGGCGGGGACTATTTATGGTAACAGGCGTTATAGGGATAATTTGGGGTATTATTTGGTATGTGTTTTACCGCGATCCGTTAAAACATAAAACAGTTAACCGGCAGGAGTTGGATTATATTGAAAAAGGTGGCGGAATTTTAAAACGGGATGAGAACAATATCCAAAAGAAAAAACTCTTTAACTGGCCCGATTTAAAAGAAGTTCTGTCGCATCGTAAACTTTGGGGCGTTTATATCGGGCAGTTTGCGGTCAATTCTGCCCTCTGGTTCTTTCTCACATGGTTCCCCAAGTACCTGGTAGATTATCGCGGACTGGATATTATAAAATCCGGCTACTGGGCATCGGTACCCTATTTAGCCGCCTTTGCCGGTGTTTTATGCTCGGGTTTCCTGTCCGATTATTTAATAAAAACAGGATACCCGGCGGCCAGGGCACGTAAACTCCCTGTAATTGCCGGTTTGCTATTATCGATAGCTATTGTAGGGGCTAACTACGTAAACGCACCACACCTCATCATTCTTTTCATGTCGTTATCATTTTTTGGCGTAGGTTGTGCTTCCATCACCTGGGTTTTTATTTCTACGCTTGCTCCCAAAGGCTTGATTGACATTACCGGCGGCGTATTTAATTTTATAGGGCAGCTATCAGGGGTGGTGGTACCTGTTGTGATAGGCTTTTTAGCCCGTGGCGGCAACTTTGCACCGGCGCTGTTCTTTATTGCTTTGATAGGTTTTTTGGGTGCCTGCTCGTATATTTTTTTAGTTGGCGATGTTGTACGCGTTAAATCTAAAACAGTAATTAATGAGTAAATTTTAAGGCTACGTCGAAAAGTTCCTTATTATACAATACCGATAACTCCCAATACATATCTGTAAAGTTCTACCCCGATTTTTTCAAATCCTTCATATAGGGCTTCGCATAATCGGTTAGTATTTCTATTATCTTATTCACATTCTTTAATTCAAATAAATGAATTAGCCACAAACCAAATGTAAGCATGCCTGTAGTTTTTGTTAAGCTATTGCCTAATTCGGCTATCACCACATCCCGCTCTTCAATTGCTTTTGAATAGGCGGCCTGGTCTTTATAAAGTCCGCTAAGTTTTTCAGCGAAACACCAGGAACCATCCCTGGCATTACCCATGCTAAACTGGATCAGCATAAAATTTGATGATGTGCCACTAAAACCCAGCGTAGAAAGAAGTGGTGAAATAACGTTTAGTTTACTGATGATGCCATACGTTAATGAAGACAAAATTATATTAATTGCGTCAAAATCATTTTTGTAGCTGTCGATATCGCCATTTGCTACCTCAACAGTAGCTATACCCAAATCGAAATTGATATGTGCATTCATCCCTAATAGTAGCTGCTGTAAAACAAGTCTCGACGGCTTTTCACAATTTTCAAATGCAACTTTCCACGATTTTGATATGGGTTCACCGTTCTTCCATTTTTGGTAAGCATCAAAATATCTGTTAGCAAAGGTGATATCCAGGTTGGCCAGGTTACTACCATTGGCAAATTGCCCTTTGTCAATATCCTCTTTAACCCTTACCGTAACCTTATAATATAAGGCGGCGAAATACCCTGCCCTGCTTTTATTTTTCTTTGATTCTTTTACAATATTCTCTAAATGAGTAATTACTTCATCAAGCGTTTTGGCTATAACGGGTGAGTTGTGCATCAAAGATCTGTTGAAATTTACTAAGTGACGTTGCAGGTTAAATTCTATAATTGGCGATTACCAAAATAATATTAATAATTAATAAAGACAATTAAACATTGATCAACCTCTTTGCTGCCAG
>CAMLFI010000264.1 GCA_946479225.1 uncultured Mucilaginibacter sp.
ATGAAGTAACCATAAAAAGCACGCCGCAGGAAATTAAAATAAAAGGGGATACCCTCGAGTACAATGCCAAAGCGTATGTTATACAACCCAACGCCAAGGTTGAGGACCTTTTAAGGCAAATGCCGGGTGTACGGATAGATCAAAACGGTAGAATTACAGTGAACGGGCAAGCTGTACCGAAGGTATTGGTGGATGGCGAGGAATTTTTTGGTGATGACCCAACCCTCGTTACGCAAAATTTGCGTGGTGATATGGTTTCGTCTGTGCAGATTTATGATAGAAGAAGCGATCAGGCTTCGTTTACCGGAATTGATGACGGGCAACGTATCAAAACCATCAATGTTAAGTTAAAGGAAGATAAAAAGAAGGGTGTTTTTGGTAAAGTAGCTGCCGGATACGGAACCGACGATTACTACGAAGCCCAGGGTATATTTAATAAGTTTACCGCCCGAAGTAAATTTGCCGCCTATGGTACCTTAGCTACTACCGGGAAAACAGGTTTAGGCGCGGCCGATAACAGCCGCATAGGATCATCAAATAATTATGCCCAGATTGCTGATAACGGTGGTATAATATCGCAAGGCGGCGGGCCCGATGATCTGGACGCCGGGTCTGGTAATTACAATCGCCAAGGTTTACCAACTGTACAAGCGGAAGGAGCACATTACGATACCAAAATAAAAACTGACGCAGCCTTAAACGCCAACTATAAAATAGGTTCGATGGATGTTGCAGGAGAATTCAACTCGTCAACCCAGGTTACAACACCCGGCAGTAAGCAGGATCAAACCGCCTTCCGCACCATGCACAATACCGCATTCAGGCAAAAAGCGGATGTTACTTATTTTACCAAACTAGACACTTCAGCAACGCTAAAACTGGGCATTGATGCAATAACCAAACATCAAACTATTGATAATGATTGGTTGACCACCATTGTGGGTGAAACGGGAAATCTATTGATGCGCGAGAAAAGAAAAGAAACTTCTGACATTCACCAGAAAGGTTTGAACTTAAACGCGCTGTATACTAAGAAATTTAAAAAACCAGCCCGCACGCTGTCGTGGGCACTATCGCAAACCTATGCAGAAAATATTTCAACAGGATTTTTGATATCTGACGTTTACACAGCTAATAAAACGCCTACAGATACGACAACTAATCAGCTCAAAAAAGTGAATGCAAAAAACGCTTCGTTTAGCAGCAATATCAACTACACCGAGCCATTAACAAAATTCCTGGCCTTACAAATTAGTTATGGTTTGGGGATCAGCAATACGACTTCAGACAAACCTACTTTCGACAGATCATCATCGGGCCAATACGATATTTTTAATAATATCTACAGTAACGATTTTAAAATCAATACACTAACTAATCGGTTTGGCGGCATATTTAATTATCGCAAAAACAAAACCATTTTAAATTTTGGTACGCGCGCCTCTATTGTTAATTATGATCAGACCGAACGCTACAGTGGCAGAGTTTTTAAACGCAATTTTATAAACTGGGGCCCTCAGGTATACTATCAGTACCAAATGTCGCAGCAAAAGATAGTTATGGTCAATTATTCTGGTAACATGTCACAACCAGGTGTTGATCAACTGCAGCCCATACGGGTAAATAATAATCCGCTAAATATAATAGTTGGTAATGCAGACCTCAAGGCGCAGTTTAGCCACAATATTGAAGTAAATTATCAAACGGCCAAAGTTATTACGAGGCAGTCGTTTCGATTGATAGGTTCGGCTAACGTAATTGAAAATCAGATCGTATCGAAAGTAACGAATGATCCACTGACAGGCAAGACGGTTACACAGTTTGTTAATCTGAGTAGGGAAAAGCCATATAGTCTTTATTTTAATGCGGAGGGCACTCGGCGCATAAATGGTACAGAAGTAGATATGCTTTTAGCGGTTAATGGAAGCAAAGGCGCCAACTTCAGTTTTATAAACGCAGGTTTAAACAAATTAGATCAAGCCAACATTAACGTAGAAGTAGGTCTACGATCGATCAAATTTCAAAAATATGAGATACAGGTTAGTGCATCGCCAGGCTATACCTTTAACAAATACTCGTTAATGCCGCAGAGCAATAATAATGCAGCCAGCTTAGGTGTTAATGGAAGAGGTACTTTATATCTTCCGGGTAAATTTATCCTGGCATCAGATGTTAACTATAGGTACTCGGCTAAAACGCAGCGTATTGATGCCATTAATATGACCATATTAAATGCGTCATTAAGCAAAACCTTCCTGAAAGAAGATAAGTTGAAATTGACCTTGTCAGGCATTAACTTATTCAGTGCTAATCCAACACAGTACCGTAGCGTAGGCGCTACACAAATTACGCAAGGCAGCTTCAACACGATAATGCGCTACTTTATGCTAAGCGTAAGCTGGGATTTCACAAAATTTGGCACCTCTACTGCAACAAACTAATCATCATGAAAAAGACACTTATAACCCTCATAACCATATTATTTGCCGGCAATATTTTATTTGCTCAGCAGAGTGTTCGCTTCGTAACCAGCGGAACCATTGAATACCAAAAAAAAGTAAACACGTTCCAGGTAATAGGCAATGTGGTAGCCCCAAATGCCGATGCAAACCTTAAAGCAAGGATGCAGCAAGCTTTGGATCAATACAAAAAAACGCAGGCGCAATTCGCTACTTTTAACAGCAGCTTAAGCTTTAGCGGCAACAAAACAATGCTTACACCCATACTTCCGCCTGTACTTTACCAAAGTTTTCAGTTAAACCCCATCACCGCAGAATCAAATACCATTTATACCGATCTGTCTGCCAATAAAATTGTGATGGAGAAAGATGCCATGGGTGAGCAGTTTTTATTAACAGATAGTACGCGCAAAATAAAATGGAGGATAACCGACGAAACCCGCGATATTTTGGGTTATAACTGTACTCGCGCCAATGGTTTGATATCTGATTCTATTTACTTGGTGGCATTTTACACCGATAAAATACGCGTTAGCGGCGGCCCCGAGTTATTTACAGGTTTACCGGGCATGATACTGCAATTAAATATACCACACGAAAATGTATCGTGGACAGCTACCAAGATAATTGATTCAGAATCCGCCAAACCAATAGCACCTCCAATGAAAGGAAAACCTGTCAATACCCAACAACTGCTGGCTACTATTAAAAATGGAATGGGTGTTTACCGGGTAAGCGGTATTAATGTAGACTATTATTTGAAGATATTGGGTTTGCTGTAAGTGGTTTGATAAATTCCTCATTTCGCGCTAAATGATTATCTTCACCGCCCGAAAAGGAATCTGTAAAGTTTATGAAATTATTAGAAGGAAAAACCGCGCTTATAACCGGTGCATCAAAAGGAATAGGACGCAAAATTGCTGAGAAATTTGCCGAGCATGGCGCTAACGTGGCTTTCACCTACTTATCGTCGGTTGAAAAGGGCCTGGCACTTGAGCAGGAGTTGCAAAGTTTTGGTACGCAGGTAAAGGGTTACCGTTCTGATGCTTCAAAATTCGACGAGGCTGATAAACTCATAAATGACATAGTTGCCGATTTCGGTACGCTGCACATTGTGGTAAACAACGCCGGTATAACCAAAGATAGTTTGCTAATGCGCATGACCGAAGAGCAGTGGGACGACGTAATTGAAGTAAACCTGAAATCGATATTTAACGTTACCAAAGCGGCGTCAAAAATAATGATGAAGAACCGCACGGGCGTATTTATTAATATGAGCTCTGTAGTTGGAGTTGACGGCAATGCCGGACAAGCCAACTATGCGGCATCAAAAGCCGGTATAATCGGTTTCTCTAAATCAATGGCTAAAGAGCTGGGGTCGCGTAATATCCGTACCAACGTAATTGCACCGGGCTATATCCGCACCGAAATGACCGAGGTTTTAGACCCTAAAGTTGTTGAAGGTTGGGCTGCGTCTATCCCGCTTAAACGCGCCGGCGAAACTGAAGATGTGGCCAACGCCTGCATTTTCCTGGCATCAGATATGGCTACCTACATCACCGGACAGGTTATTCCTGTTGATGGGGGAATGTTGTAGAAGGATTTCGAATTTCGAATTTTCAATTTCGGATTTAAGAAATGCGATTTTAGAATTGTTAAATTTCTACGATTATAGAAACGCCTCGATTTATCGGGGCGTTTTACTTTCATCCTAAAACGTACAACGTTAAACGTATCACTTACAACCTAAAACACACAACCTACAACTGATCTACAACCCAAATCCACTCTGTAACAAAAACATTTCAACCACTTAATGATATTTTTTGCATTTTGCGATAACGTAAACGTACTGCGTAAAACGTAAACCTCAAAAATGCTATTATTTTCAATTACCTGGGGCGCTGTTTCTGGTTGGTGGGCGCCGGTTTGCCTGCTGCTTGGTGTGGCGTATGCATGGTTAATGTACCGTCAGCCTGTAAACCTTGCAGAAAAATTCAGGAGGGGTTTATTTGTATTACGGACGTTGGCTGTAGCTATTATAGCGCTTTTGCTGTTATCACCTTTGCTGCAATCGCTAAGCTATCAGCCGCAAAAACCGCTGATATTAGTAGCGCAGGATAACTCGCAATCTGTATCGCAGTTTAAGCCCGCCGGTTTTAACCCTGCCGCTTTTGTAACCGATCTGGGTAAACTAAAAGATATTTTAGGTGATGATTACGATGTACGCGAATTTAACTTCGGCGGCGATTTAAAGAACGGTCTCGCTAATACATTTAACGCCCGTAAAACCG
>CAMLFI010000265.1 GCA_946479225.1 uncultured Mucilaginibacter sp.
ATTCCGTGATGCTACTAAACCAGTATTTGAAGACCTATACAAAAGCGTTGCAACCGGTGTTGAATCACAACGTTCAATCGATTCAAACAGCAAGGATGATTACCGTGTGAAATTGGATGCTGAATTAGCTGAATTACGCGAAAGCGAATTATGGCAAGCCGGTAAAACAGTACGTAGCTTACGTCCTGAGAACCAGGCTGTAGAAGCGTAATTTAAGTATAAAGTAATTAGTATCAAGTAGCTAGATTAATAGCAAGTTGGTATTCATTGATATAACATTTAAGTAGACTAGTATCAAGCGCTAAGCAAAAGTCTTGCTACTTGATACTAGCTACTTACTACTACTAAAAAGGATCCGTTAAAATGCAAACAGTTAATAAATACATTAAACGGGATCCGGATACTAATAAAATATTCGACGCACGTAATCTGGATAATGATTACGCAACGTTGAAAAGCCTGTTAAACCCGGGCATGCAGGTTTTAGATGTTGGCTGCGGAACAGGCGCCATATCAAAAGACATAGCAAAAAAGGTAGGGCCGCAAGGGCACGTTACCGCGATTGACAATACGGAGCATTTTATTATCAGCGGACAAGAAACTTATGGCGACGTTGAAAATCTGGAATTGATCTGCACAGATCTGTTTGAGTTTGATACCGATAAAAAGTTTGATCTGATAGTTACTGCCAGAACTTTGCAGTGGTTAAGTAACCCAGTAGAGGCTTTGGCCAAAATGAAAAACATGCTTAAGCCCGGCGGATGGTTATCTGTTTTAGATTATAACCACACGGCGATAGAATGGCAGCCAGAACCACCGGCAAGTATGTTGGTATTTTACGCTGCATTTTTAAGGTGGCGCAACGATGCCGGAATGAACAACCGTGTAGCTGATGATGCTGCGGAATATTTTGAAGAGTTAGGCATTAAAAATATTGAGGTGCTTAATGCTGATGGAACGTGTAAAAAAGGCGACGCCGACTTTGTAAGTAAAATTGGAATATGGTCAAAAGTGGCTCAGTCAACTCAAATGGTTGATGAAGGCTACATTACCAACCAGCAACGACTGCAGGCTATTGAAGATTACGATAATTGGATAGCAACTGATGCCGAGCAAATGGTAATGAAATTAAAAGAGACAAGAGGCCAGGCTTAAACGCCTGTTAATAATATTAAGGATAATAGATAAAGATATGTTACACGATCCCAACCGAGTCTACGTTTTTGATACCACGCTACGCGATGGCGAGCAGGTACCGGGTTGCCAGTTGACAACCCCCGAGAAAATAGAAATTGCCCGAGAACTGGAGGCACTGGGCGTGGACATTATAGAAGCAGGCTTCCCTATATCAAGCCCGGGCGATTTTCAGAGCGTGGTAGAAATATCAAAAGCTGTAACTCATCCAACCGTATGCGCACTTACCCGCGCCAACAAAGGCGACATTGACGCCGCCGTTGAAGCCTTAAGATATGCCAAACACCCGCGTATCCACACCGGCATTGGCTCATCAGACATGCACATCAAGCATAAATTTAACAGCACCCGCGAAGAGATCCTTGAGCGCGCTGTTGAAGCTGTGAAATATGCCAAAAAATCTGTAGAGGATATTGAGTTTTATGCTGAAGATGCCGGTCGTGCCGATGTTTATTTCCTGGCACAAATGGTAGAGGCTGTTATTGCAGCCGGCGCCACAGTAGTTAACATTCCGGATACGAATGGCTATTGCCTGCCCGACCAATATGGCAGCAAAATAAAGTTCCTGAAAGAGAACGTTAAAAATATTGATAAAGCTATTATCTCGGTCCATTGCCACAATGATCTGGGTTTGGCTACTGCAAACTCGGTAGCGGGTTTACAGAATGGTGCCCGCCAGATCGAAGGTACTATAAACGGTATTGGCGAACGCGCAGGTAATACCTCTATTGAAGAGGTGGTGATGATATTAAAAACTCACGCCACACTAGGCTTGCATACCAATATCAATAGCAAGAATTTCTTCGAGATAAGCCGCATGGTAAGTACGCAAATGCGTATGCCTGTGCAGCCTAATAAAGCCATTGTTGGTAGTAACGCCTTCGCGCACAGCTCTGGCATTCACCAGGATGGTTTCTTGAAAAACAGAGAAAATTATGAAATCATTCGTCCGGAAGATGTTGGTTTCCCGAGCGCTACAATAGTACTTACCGCACGCAGCGGAAGACATGCGCTAAAGTATCACCTGGATCGTTTGGGTTACAACCTGAGCAAAGAAGATCTGGCTGATGCTTATCACCGTTTCCTGACGCTGGCAGACGGCAAATTGGATATCAATGATGATGATCTGGTTGCATTGATGACAGCTGAAAAGGTGAGTAATTAAATTGAACAAAAACAGGTGTTGGATGATAAAGAAATACTAATCACTGATCAACCAATCACTAATTAACTAATATAAAATGAGCAATACATTATTTGATAAGGTTTGGGATAGCCACGTGATCCGCAAAATTGAAGGTGGCCCTGATGTGGTTTTTATTGACCGTCACCTTATCCACGAAGTTACCAGTCCGGTGGCATTTTTAGGGTTGAAAAGCCGTGGCGTTAAGGTTTTATATCCCGAGCGTACATTCGCAACTGCCGATCACAACACACCAACTATTAACCAGCATTTACCGGTTCAAGATCCGCTTTCGGCTAATCAACTACATATGCTGGAAACAAACTCTAACGAGTATGGCATCAGCTATTGGGGATTAGGTCACCAAAAGAACGGTATTGTTCACGTTGTTGGTCCGGAGTACGGTATTACCCAACCCGGTGCTACCATAGTTTGCGGCGATTCGCATACATCAACCCACGGTGCTTTTGGTGCTATTGCTTTTGGTATCGGTACATCAGAAGTGGAAATGGTATTGGCATCGCAATGTATTATGCAGCCTAAGCCTAAAAAAATGCGCATTAATGTTACCGGTAAGCTGGGCAGAGGCGTTACCCCTAAAGATGTGGCGTTGTTTATTATATCTCAATTAACAACATCAGGCGCAACAGGTTATTTTGTTGAGTACGCAGGTGAAGTTTTTGAGAGCATGAGCATGGAAGGCCGTATGACGGTTTGTAACCTGAGCATTGAAATGGGCGCTCGTGGTGGCATGATAGCTCCTGACGAAACCACTATCAACTATGTAAAAGGTCGCGAGTTTACACCTAAGGGTGAAGCTTGGGATAAAGCATTAGCTTATTACAGAACATTGAAAACAGATGCCGACGCGGTATTTGACAAAGAATATAATTTTGATGGGTCTACCATTGAACCAATGATAACCTATGGTACCAACCCCGGTATGGGTATGGGTATATCTCATGATATTCCTGATGCTGACCAGGTTGAAGGTGGCGCTGCCACTTACGAGAAATCGTTAGGCTATATGGGTTTCCACGAAGGCGACAGCATGATCGGCAAACCGGTTGACTATGTTTTTGTGGGCAGCTGTACTAATGGACGTATTGAGGATTTCCGTGCATTCACATCCTTAATTAAAGGGCGCCATAAAGCTGATAATGTAACCGCATGGTTAGTTCCCGGATCGCACATTGTTGAAGCGCAGATCAAGGAAGAGGGTTTGCTGGCCATATTGAACGAAGCAGGTTTTGAACTACGTCAGCCTGGTTGCTCAGCTTGTTTAGCTATGAATGATGACAAAGTACCTGCCGGTAAATATGCAGTTAGTACATCAAACAGAAACTTTGAGGGCCGTCAGGGTCCTGGCGCACGCACTATGCTGGCCAGCCCGCTGGTAGCAGCAGCAGCAGCAGTAACCGGTGTAGTAACCGATCCGAGAACATTATTAACAGAAGAATTAGTATAGACAATAGTCCATAGTCGATAGACCATAGCAAATTGAACTATGGACTATCGACCATGGACCATGGACAACAAAAACATGGCATACGATAAATTTACAGTATTGAGAAGCACGGCAGTGCCGCTTCCGATAGAAAATATAGACACCGACCAAATAATCCCTGCGCGCTTTTTAAAGGCTACAGAGCGTGTTGGTTTTGGTGATAACCTGTTCCGCGATTGGCGCTACAATCCGGACAATTCCCCAAAGGCTGACTTTGTGTTGAATAACCCAACTTACAGTGGTAAAATACTGGTTGGTGGTAAAAACTTTGGTTCAGGTTCATCGCGCGAGCATGCTGCCTGGGCAGTTTATGATTACGGTTTCCGTTGTGTAGTTTCCAGCTTTTTTGCTGATATTTTTAAAGGAAACTGCTTAAACATTGGTGTATTGCCGGTACAGGTAAGCCCTGAGTTTGCTGATAAGATATTTGCAGCTATTCACGCTGATCCGAAAACAGAACTGGAAGTGAACCTGAATGATCAAACCATCACTTTGCTTTCAACCGGCGAAAAGGAATCATTCGATATCAATTCTTACAAAAAGAATAATATGCTTAATGGCTTTGACGATATTGATTATCTATTAAGCCTTAAACCGGATATTGAGACCTTTGCTGAAGCAAGGCCGTTTTAAAAAAATAATGTCATGCTGAACTTGTTTCAGCACCTCATAGACAGGCCGCAAGCTTTTCGGGTGGGGTGCCGAAACAAGTTCGGCATGACTGTTATCTATAGCGTTTCATAAAATGGAACGCTTTTACGTTATAAATCCAGTAATGGGAAAAAGAAGAATAGAGATAATGGACACTACACTCCGCGATGGGGAACAAACATCGGGCGTGTCGTTTTC
>CAMLFI010000266.1 GCA_946479225.1 uncultured Mucilaginibacter sp.
TAATTTAGGTTTATAATTGGTTAGTAAAGGCCCCTGCCCATCAGGGGCTTTACTTGTTTTATACCTTTTTGTACTAAAATATGGTCAATTTATTGTGGATTTCGAATTTCGGATGTTCGATTTCGAATTTTAAAAAGTTATTACCTCGTCATTCTTTTTCTCATAAAAAAAGCCTCCCAAAATAATTGAGAGGCTTTTTGCTTTAGGCTTTCGCCTTTCAGCTTATTAAAAGAATTTAAAACCAACACTCAATGCCCAAAGGTTTTGGCGCTGACCGTAATTTTTGTTTACATCGGTAAGGCCGCCTTCGTAGCGTACGTCTGCAGTAATATTACCAATATCAACACCGGCGCCCACCTGGTAGCCCAATGTGCTGTTTTTGTAATTACCGAAATCGGCATAGGCACCATTAAAATTGGCCGAGAAGTTTTGGCTCTTGTCCATTATATAAGAATAAATTGGCCCGCCCATAATACGGAAATTAAAGCTGTCATCGCCAATAGCGGTACCTAATAACAGCGGTACGTTTAAAGTAGTAAATTTAACATCGCCGCTATAAGTGGTGTTGTTATTGGTTGAGTTGAATTTACCACCTTTGCTGCTTATGTAAACTTCGGGTTGCAGATAAACCCCGCTGCCCACACGGGCAAATAATCCGGCCTGGTAACCGGCTACAGTTGATTCATTTAAATTATCGGTAGCGATTTTTGAAAAATTTATACCACCTTTTACGCCTAAACTAAATTGTGCCTTAGCGCTGATGCTTACAGCTATCAGTAATGCTGCACTTAATAGATACTTTTTCATAAACAGATATATTAGTTATTAAAAATATGACCTCATTAGTGCCATATTTTATGATATTAACAATTGCTATACCAATTTTTTTAAAAATGCAAATCAGGTTATTTTTATATTTGTGCAAAATATATAATCATGGCAGAGGTAACTATCAGTAACAAAGACTGGGAACGGGTAAAAATTAAGTTACAACGAAAATATAATCATCTCACCGATCAGCAGTTAAATTACGCCGAAGGACAGGAAGAAGCCTTAATAAATACCATAATGCAGTTGGTTAACCGTAAACGCGAGTATGTGGTGTTCACGTTAAAAAAAGCCTTGGTTAATATCGACAATAACAGACTGTAACATCTCTGTTAAGCCCCTTATTAATAAGGATCTATTTTTTGTATTTTTATTTTTCTAAGTTATTTAATGCAAGTGGGTGTGATGAAAAAATATAAAAAGATCATTTTGTCGGTAGGATTGCTGGCAATGGCAATAGGCACATGGAGCTTTAAAGACGATCTCTTCCAGATCTCAAAAAATCTGGAGGTTTTTGCCTCCTTGTACAAAGAGGTAAACGTTAACTATGTTGACGATATTAACTCTGCAGAGATGCTTAAAACCGGTGCCGATGCCATGCTTAACGGCCTTGACCCTTACACCGAGTTTGTCCCCGAGTCGGAAATCGAAGACTACAAACTGCATTATGTAAGTACGCAGTACGGCGGTATTGGCGCAAGCATTTTCTTGCGTGATAATAAAGTTTTCGTTTCCAGTGTATTTGAGGCATTCCCTGCTCAAAAAGCCGACGTAAGGGCCGGCGACCAGATAATTTCTATAAACGATGTACCACTTCAGGGTAAAGACAACGACCAGGTAAGCACCTTGCTTAAAGGGTCTAACGGAACTCCCGTGAAACTTGTTATTAAACGTGAGGGCGAATCCAGCCCATTAACAAAGAATGTTATACGTGATGAGATAAAACAACCCAACGTATCCTACTCCGGTATGGTTGATGGCAACATGGGCTATATAAAGCTAGACCGCTTTCTTGAAAACTCGGCCGACGAAGTTACCAGTGCATTGGTTGCCATAAAAAAGAACAATCCCGCCGGTATTATACTTGATCTGCGTGCTAATGGTGGTGGTATTTTGCAGGAAGCTGTAAAAATTGTTAACCTATTTATACCGCAGGGAGTTGAAGTAGTATCGCAAAAAGGAAAAGTGCGCGAGAAAAGTTATATATACAAAACTATGGCACCAGCTGTAGCGCCTGATCTGCCATTGGTGGTACTTATCAATAACAGGTCCGCTTCCGCTTCAGAAATTGTTGCCGGCGCTATTCAGGATCTTGATCGCGGTGTTGTTATTGGTCAGCGCAGCTATGGCAAGGGTTTGGTGCAGCAAACGTTCCCATTACCTTATAATAGCCTTGTAAAAATTACCATTGCTAAATACTATGTTCCATCGGGCCGTTGTATACAGGAACTGGATTACGCGCATCGCAAAGACGACGGCAGCGTTTTGAAATTTGCCGACTCGACTTTACATGAGTTTAAAACTAAAGCAGGCCGTTCTGTATTTGATGGCAGCGGCATTTTTCCGGATATTGCCGTTAAGCAGGAGCGTTACGCAAGCGTAACGCAAACTCTTATAGGGAAATTATTATTGTTTGATTACGCCACCAAATACCGCGATTCACATCCTAAAATTGCTGATGCCAAGACCTTTACTTTGAGTGATGCGGACTATAACGACTTTGTAAAATATTTGGCGGGTAAAAATTATAGCTATAATACGGTATCAGAAAAAACGCTGGATATTTTAAAAGCTGATGCTACAAAAGAAAAGCAGTTTGACCAGATCCAAACCGAATACGACATTTTGAAAACCAAGTTAATGAATAGCAAGAAGAATGACTTGCAAATTCATAAAACTGAAATAAAGCAGGCGCTGGAGAATGAGATCGTATCCCGCTACTATTATGAAAAGGGTCGCTTCGAGGCCAGCCAAAAGTATGATAACGAGATGGCGCAGGCTGTAAAAACCCTGCAGGATAAAAATCAGACCGCTGCGGTTTTACGTGGCGATGGCGCTTTTAAAGTTATTGGCAAACCGGTTTTGGCCATGGCAGATAAAAAAGCCAATGACAAGGAAAAAGACTAATTAGTAAATTAATCTTTTTACAAAGGCGGCCTTTTTCGGGCTGCTTTTTTTTAAAGTAAACTTTTTCGCAATTAAGTTGTCTTACATCCATATTAAACAAAACAACATGAAAAAGATAACATTAGTTGCCGCTACTATTTTAAGCAGTTTACTTTACACATCGGCCATTGCGCAGATAAGCTTGAATGTAAACATCGGCAGCCAACCTGCCTGGGGCCCGGTTGGATATGACTACGTTGAAAATTATTACTTACCGGATATTGATGCTTATTACGACGTTCCAGCCCATCAATACGTTTATTTAAATAACAATGTATGGATACGCTCAAGGGCATTACCGGCGCGATACGCCAATTATAATGTTTACAATGGTTACAAGGTTGTAATTAACGAACCTAAGCCATGGAAAAGAGCTGATGTTTATCGCACCAAATATGTAGGTTATAAAGGCCGTAAAGACCAGATTATTATTCGCAATAGTTCTGATGTGAAATATAAAAGCCACTTTAAACCGGGTAAAGGTCCTAAAGGACACGGACCAGGCAAAGGTAATGGCGGCGGTCCTGGTAAAGGCCACGGAAAACACTAATATTAGGTTAACATAAAAAAGCCGCCCCATTCAGGGCGGCTTTTTTATTATGAAAAAAACTCAAATCTTATCTGTTATCATCAGCCGATGGAACACTTGCTATACGGTAAGTCGTATTCCCGTCTTTTACAACAGCCTCATAATAAACGCCATCAGGAGCGGAAAAGTAATTAACACCGTTAAGGGTAACTTTTCGGCTGCCGTCAGGTAGTTTATCAATGGTATCGCCAACTTTTGGCAGGGGTGCGGCGTTGTTGCCGTTGGTGGTATTTAAAACCCCGTCTTTCCCGGCAACTACATAGATGGTCTCGCCTTTATCATTAACCTGTGTGGTATAATATACCCCACGGTATTCATAATATTGCTCGCCGTTAATAACTATTGAATAAGCGTTTTTAGGCAGATTAGGTATAGCTGCCCCCACCGGCGGATCAGTTACTGTATAACCGCCCGTATCATTGGGGCGGTAAAATGCGCCACCTGAATAATAGTATAAACTGGTGCCAAAGTAAAAAGGGTAGAATCCTACCGGCATTGCACCCAAACGGAAGCCTATGTTTGGGTATCCCCACATGCCAAAGCCCGGACCGTAAAAACCGCGGTTAAAACCTAAGCCCCAGCCTAAACCTAAAGTCGGCCTGTAACCAAAGCCGCCACCCCCGCGTGCTATATTCACACTACCACGTCCGCCGCCAGGACTAACAGATCCTGCAGTACCGCGCCGTTGCGCATCAGCGGTTAAAACCATTGTACACATAGCGCCGGTTAACAACAAACCGGCACCATATTTAAATATCTTACCCATTTTCTGAAAATTGTTATGTATTCCGTTAGACTAATTTAGCTTGAAATGGTTTAAATCTGCAAGAGTGGATTTTAGTTTTCAAGCAAGTCCGCCGGGAAGATCAGTTTAAATGTACTGCCCTCGTTCAGTTCAGATTCAACCTGTATTTCAATACCGTGAAAGTGAGCAATCGATTTTACTATCGGCAGGCCCAACCCAAAGCTATCCTGTTGTAGCGATGTTCTGAATTTTTTAAAACGGTTAAATATAAAAGGCATTGCATCGGGGCTTATACCAATACCGGTATCAATTATACTAACCACCAATTTACTGTTCTCGGAGGTGGCAATCACCGTTATTTCACCGTTGGGTTGATTATATTTTATGGCATTGTTTATCA
>CAMLFI010000267.1 GCA_946479225.1 uncultured Mucilaginibacter sp.
GTTAATGTGGTAAGCGGTATCTCTAACACCCGACTGTGCAGTGCCGTAACTTACCACAGTACCTGCAAGCATTGCAAAACGATAGGCGAACAGAACCAGGCCAATGCCATCGGAACCATAACGACCGGTTACTATTCTGATGGTAATAACTAACAGTAATATATTGGAAACCTGTATACTGCTCAAATTAAAAAAATTTGACAGTATGTTAGTTGCCCGTAGCTTACTGTAGTAATTATTTATGGTTGATCTCAAATAATGCAGGTTTTATAAAAAGCAAATTTAGTTTAATTTATACGTAATCAAATTGACGGCAATCATATACTAAACGACGTGGCAATGCAAACATAAATATGATTATTTAGTTATCTTGCAGAGTCAAAAACGCATAAATCTATGAACTATTTAAACCCGGATATTAAGGACCTTAAACAGCTTGGTATTGATAAGCAAAACGAATACCTGAATGCCGAGCCCTTTCCGAATATTGTAATTGACAATTTTTTTAACGAAGAGATACTGAGCCAGGTTTTAGCTGATTTTCCTGATCTTTCAAAAAAACAGGACGTTAAAGTTTACAACAACATTAACGAGAAGAAGCTGGAGGCTAAAGGCGAAAAATACTTTAGCGATGTAACCAAGGGCTTTGTCCACTATTTAAACTCGCAGCCTGTGCTTGAGTTTTTACAGGAACTTACGGGCATAAAGGAAACCTTAATTCCCGATCCATATTTTAGCGGTGGTGGCTATCACGAAATTAAACCGGGAGGGCTATTAAAAGTACACGCTGATTTTAATAAACATGATTTTATGAAGCTTGATCGCCGCATAAATTTATTGGTGTACTTAAACAAAGACTGGGAAGAAAGCTATGGCGGACATTTTGAACTCTGGGATAAAAAAATGACACGCGCCCACAAAAAAATATTACCGCTGTTTAATAGGATAGCTATTTTTTCAACCACCGATTTCTCTTACCACGGCCATCCCGATCCGCTTACATGCCCTCCGGACAGAAGCCGTAAATCAATTGCCTTATATTATTACACCAATGGCAGGCCAAAAAGCGAAATAAGCGAAAATCCACACGCTACATTGTTTATGGGTAGGGCCGGCAAAGAAGCCGATGTGGAGCACGAGCCTATTACTGCAAAGGACGTTATACGCGAGCTTACGCCCCCTGTAATATATAAGACTATCAAGAAGATCTTCAAAAAAGATGAGTAAAACGATAATATTTGGTGCTTCGGGGCAGTTGGGTAGTTGCGTAAAAAGCATAACAGGAGTTGCTTCAGAAGCGTTTTATTTTCCGGAGGAAGCAGAAGCTAATATATTAGATGTGGAAGCGCTTGAAAAAGTTTTCGCGACACAAAAACCTGCATATGCCATTAATTGCGCCGCCTATACAGCGGTAGACAAAGCTGAAGATGATAGCGAACTGGCAGAAAGGGTAAACGTAACAGGCGTTAAAAACCTGGCCGACCTATGCGCGAAACACAACACAGTGCTTATCCACGTCTCCACCGATTTTGTTTTTAAAGGCGATGTGGCCCGGCCGCTTACCGAAGCGGATGCGACACATCCTATAAGTGTGTACGGCCAAACTAAATTGGACGGTGAAAAAGCTGCCGCTCAAATAGAAAAGCATTTTATTATTCGCACCGGTTGGTTGTATTCTGAGTATGGCAATAATTTTGTAAAAACCATGCTAAAGCTAGGTGCAGACCGTGATGAATTACGCATAATTGCCGATCAGGTAGGTACACCTACCTATGCTATTGACCTGGCTGGGTTTATTCTTCATATTATCGAACAGAAAAGTACAGCTTATGGCGTTTATCATTACAGCAACGAAGGCGTAACATCATGGTTTGATTTTGCCAGAGCGGTATTTGATGTATCAGACACACAGGTAAAAGCAATACCTATCCGTACCGACCAATACCCTACGCGCGCCACACGACCGAGCTATTCGGTTATGGATAAGAGCAAGGCAAAGGAAATATTTGGTATAGAAATTCCGTATTGGAGAGATAGCTTGATAACCTGCATTAAGAAGTTACAGTAGTAGCAGCGGTCATTTACTCACCCGGTCTACGCTACGCTGGACCACCCTCTCTTTCCGCAAGCGGAAAAGAGGGTTAGGCTATAAAAAAAAATATCTTTTTTCACCCTCTTTCCGCCGTAGGCGAAGAAAGGGTCGACGAGCGCAGCAACGTCGGGGTGAGTCAATAGAGGAGCGATAATACTAGTGCCTGCTTATCAATCGCTCAACCGCTTCCCCGGTAACTCCATCCGGCGCAAGCCAATGCAACTCCTTATCCTTTCTGAACCATGTTAACTGCCGTTTGGCAAAGCGGCGGGTATTCTGTTTTATTAATTCTATTGCTGTGTTAAGGTCTGTTTTTCCATCAAAATGATCAAACAGTTCGCTGTAGCCAACGGTGTTTAAGGCATTTAAATGGCGGTAGGGTAGTAAAGATCGTACTTCATTAACCAAGCCCTGTGCTACCATCATGTCAACACGCGTATTTATACGATTATACAACACTTCGCGGGGCAGATCAAGCGCTATTTTAATGCAGTTAAAGGGCCGCTTATTGCTTGTTGCTTTCCGGTACGAGGAGAAAGGCTGACCCGTACTGCGATAGACCTCTAAGGCGCGAATAACGCGTTGTGGGTTATTGATATCTACTTCGGCATAATAAGCAGGGTCAACCTTTTCAAGTTCCTCCTGTAGTGGCTGTAGGCCTTTTTCGGCAAGTTCATTATTTAACTGCTCACGCACGCCTTCATCTGCTTGCGGAATATCATCAAAACCTTCACACAATGCTTTAATGTACAGGCCGGAACCACCCGCTAATATCACAATGTCGTGCACTTTAAACAGTTCATCCAACAAGGCCAGGCCCTGCTTTTCAAAATCGCCTACAGAAAAAAGCTGCTCAACGCTGTGCGAATCAATAAAGTAATGCTTAGCCGCAGCCAGTTCCTTAGCATCAGGCTTAGCCGTGCCGATGCTCATTTCGCGATAAAATTGCCTTGAATCTGCAGAAAGTATTACTGTATTGAAATGCCTTGCCAACCCTATAGCCGCAGCCGTCTTACCTGAAGCCGTAGGCCCGGCAACAACGAGCAGGGTTTTTAATAGTCCATGGTCCATGGTCAATAGTCCATAGTTTTTTTACTGATTTGTCTATGGTCCATGGACTATGGTCTATCGACTAAAATTAATAATCATCACGAGACGATTTGCTGTCGTCTTCAAATCCTTCGTCATCGGCAAACTCGCTGCCAAATTCGTCTTCTTCCTCTTCATCTCCGTGTTCAGCCGCTACTTCTTCTCCGGTTTCATCAACTTCGGTAAAGTCTTCAGCGTCTTCAGGGTTCATGCCCACTTCGTTAAAAAAGTCAAACTCGTCTGCATCGGTAGCGGCTGCGGCTGCCATAGCAGCATCAGGGCCGGTAACAAACTGTCGTGGCGCTTCGCCTGTTGATTTTATAACCGCAGGATAGGTAACCTTAGGGTCTTCATCCAAAATGATCTTCATCAGTTCAATATGAAAATCAAAAGGGCGGTCAAAGTTAAAAGTGTAGTAAAATTTTTGGTGCGGATCATCAATCCGGCTGCTCAGCTTTACCTTTTCCATTAATGCTATACCACGATCTATGCGGCGCTGATTGGGCAAATAGGTTATTTCCTCGCCTTTTATCCATTGGTCGTTACTTATGTAAAAAGATGAGGGAAACTCGGGATTATATTTTGTCGACTGGTGTATTGCCCGGTGAAGATCCTCAAATGTTTGGTTTGATTTAACATCGATCACCCGCGACACGTCGTCATAATCCTCAAAAGTTACGCTGAACCTGTATAGTGCCATTGTATAAGATAGTAGAGTTTTTTTGCAAAAATAATGTTTTTAGTTCGTGTTTGTGCCTTCCACAACTTTTAAGCCAATTTCTTGTCCGCGGGCTATTGTAAATGCAATTGCTTCATCGCGGCTGTTCGGGATCTCGCCTTCCAGTATCGCTTCGCGTATCTGGTTCTTAATTATTCCCACCTCACGGCCCTCTTTAATACCAAACAGTTGCATAATGTCAGTACCCGTAACAGGTGGCTGCCAATTGCGTATGCTGTCACGCTCCTCAACGTCTTTTAATTTTTGTTGAACCAGCTCAAAATTATTGCGGTACTTTTTAACCTTGTATTCATTCTTGGTAGTTACGTCCGCTTTACACAACAGCATTAGTCCCTCAATGTCATCGCCCGCCTCAAAAAGTAAACGCCTAACGGCTGAGTCGGTAACTATAGATTGCGACAACACAATGGGGCGCAAATGCAGTTGTACCAGCTTTTGCACCTGTTTCATTTTCTCATTAAGCGGCAGTTTTAGCTGCGCGAAGATCTTGGGTACCATGCGCGCGCCCTTATCCTCATGTCCGTGGAAGGTCCAGCCGTGGCCGACCTCAAAGCGTTTGGTGGCAGGTTTGGCAATATCATGCAATATAGCGGCCCAGCGTAGCCAAAGGTCATCTGTAGTTTCGCATATGTTATCCAGCACCTGTAGGGTGTGGTAAAAATTATCCTTATGTCCTTTGCCGTTTATGTAATCAACACCATACAGCGCCACCATTTGAGGGAAAACTTTATGCAGCAAACCGGTATCAAACAAATAGTTAAACC